>JBGSXT010000525.1:0-1521 GCA_041751295.1 Mariniblastus sp. | reverse complement strand
CGAATGAGTATGCGACCCTACCTCACGCTGGTTTACCAGGCTCTTTTTGTGTCCATGCACAAATTCGATTGGGTCTTCCACAGTCAGGATATGATGCGCGAAATTCGTATTTATATAATCGATCATGGCCGCCAGCGTAGTGCTCTTACCGCTTCCCGTTGGCCCCGTTACAAGAACCAGCCCGCGCGGCAATCGGCAAAGGTCTTTAAGAATGGGCGGCATCTTAAGATCGTCTAGCGAAAGAACTTTCGTCGGGATCACGCGAAAAACTGCACCGTCGCCACGCCGATTAAGATAAACGTTTGCACGGAACCGAACATCATCCCCAAATTCTAAGGCAAAATCCAGTTCGTGATCCCGTTCGATCCGTTTCTTCTGATCGTCGGTCAATAGCCCAAAAATCATGTCGTGAAGTTCATCACGATCCATGGGCGGGAACTCAGTCATCGGCACGATGGTGCCATGAATACGTTGCGCGGGGGGGCTACCAGCCGTCAGGTGCAGATCGGAAGCTCCCCTGTCGCGTGTATCAATTAGCAAGTCTGCGAGATCAGGTATCATACAAATTTGTCCGTTTCGCCGGGCGAGTTTGAAGGGCTACTGCTGTGCATTTTGACAATCGGGTGGGTGAGGAAAGCGAACACAGCTTCTTCAACCTGCGGCAATGCGGAAATCGAAGTTGAGGGATTCTCCGTAAAGAAAACCACAGCAGGCTGAAAGTTCGACGTGTTCTGTATGCAACGAACCGTATCAACGCTGGGTGTATGATCGAACAACACCAGCGTGGGTGCGGTGCCAGCGCATACCGCGCAAACATCCGTAAACGGAGCGCTGAACGTAGGCGTCTGCGGAGGCTGTACAGACAAACGCTGATTAAGATACAGTATGGCGTGACCCGTCTGCTGAGCCTGAACAAAACTGTGCAGGCAATCCTGCATTGTCACCGCTTCCGGAGATTGGATGGCGACGATGCTGCCCGGCTGTATGTTTAGTTCAGACAACCATTGATAGACTTCAGGACGTCCGTCGCCGGTAATTTTCAGCGCCTGAATTAGCAAGTCCGGAGAAGGCGACCCCGGCATTCGAAACAAGCGGATACCAAACTTAGCCGTCTCTCGTACCAAGGTTTCCGCATATTGAAAAACTTTACCGTGAGAAAAAACCATCGGATGAAACTCGCGGCGAATCCACGCCTGGAATAATGGGCGCTGTTCATCCGAAAACTGAAAAAGCGGTTCGAGATTGGAACCACTGACTTGTTGGAAAACACGGATTTGATCATCGGATTGCCGTATACGAATCTGCCCCGGCCAGATGTTAATCGCATGATCCAACAGGCGAGTCGTCACGCTCGCAAAATCATTTTCCGCCGGTACCGGAGTCTGGTTGCTTTCCGGCTGCGACGTCTGTTTTTCCGAATGCCCGCCCAGAGTATCGAGGCAGCGGCGAATCTGGTTGGCATCAGAAAGCTGCGGCGAGATGGTCCAGCCCGGCACAAATTCTGAAAGTTCCTGCAAACCT
>JBGSXT010000524.1:0-5625 GCA_041751295.1 Mariniblastus sp. | reverse complement strand
CTGGGTAAATCCAAACACCACGATCCACAGGAGGACTACCGCCCCGACCGCGACCGGGACGTACCCGAGGAAGTTCCAGCCGACGGGTCCCTCGTCCGCCCATCCGTACCGCGGGCCGAGGTGGGACAGAGCCCACGGGATGCCCACGTGGACGGGCGGGAATCCCACTAGCCCGACGATCGGGGCGAGTGCGATCGCCAGCCAACGGGGGATCCCCGTCGGCCGCGGCGGTTGGGGCTCGGGCGATTCCGCATGGCCCATCGCAGTCTCCTCCGGTGGCCGAACAATTATTCTGCAGTGCGCTTGATAATAGGACTCGGTTTTTCAGTTGCAGCTGTGCCAAAATTCTAGTCCGCGATCGGAATCGACGTCAAGCTTTTGCCCTTTTTCTAACGTAAGAAAGCAGACTTCTTCGCCAGAGGCACTTGCCCTTGGAGGAGGTGTGGCCGGAAATTTGCGGCGCGCTGCATCGTGTCTTATTCCTGCGCGCCGTATATTTCCGGTCGTACGTTGTCGGAATGACGGGATTGGGAGTCGGTGATGGAAAAAAAAGAGCCGGGCGGGACGAAATTGGACAATGGAGACACCCGGCCGAAATGGGCATCCGCGAGATCAACCAGTTTTTGAAGATGCTGGCCGTCGCGAGGAACGTCGCTGCCAGTACTCAAATCCCGGCACTCTCGCAGATCGTGTTCCTCGATAAACAGATTCTCAAAACCGAAACTCAGATCAATGGGCCAGGCGTTGCAGCAAAAACAGGAATGTCAGCTGACGGGATACAGCTGGTTCCACCGCACAAACCGTCGGTGGCTCTTCAAAATTCGTATTCTAAATGTGTTGGATATCTGACGGCACCACCGACGGTTCATCCGGAGTGCTTGTCAAATCAAAAACCAACTCTTTGGTGTTGGCGTCGTTGGCAGTTTCGGGATCCTAAACATTTGAAATGAAACCGCGCACATATTTACCTTTTGTAACGCGGTCAACAATGTGCTCACAAATGGGTGGATTTCCTAACTCCACAAAATTTTCGCGGCGGTGTGCTTCTTCCGTTTCAATCGCCGCGACGATCTTTGTCCCAGGGAAATATTTGTGACGCCCCTACTTGGGCTGGAAAGATTTGATTTGCCAGCCATCTGACTGCCGTGTTGGCCAACTCAGCAGAATTCTCAAGAATTCTGCTACCTCGTGATGTTCACAATCTTCATCGCTGGCAACTCAATCGTCCCCCGCCAGACGTGCCCCTCACCAATGGGAACACGGTCGGCAGCTGGATCGATCGTGAATGTTCCGGACAGGAAGTATTCACTCGCATCACCGTCAGCGATCTCCCACATCTGATTGAGCCCGGGCGAGATCGCCATTACTTTAGCACCGCTGATCCCGAACGGAGTGGACCGGAGGCGAATCGTCGCATCCACCGGCAGTCTGACCCATTCCGACAGCGGGACAGCTCCACCGAACGGAAACCCTCTGGATTCGATGATCTTCTGGTCCTTGTCCAGCATTTCGCACCGCAGGCCCCCCTTGTACTCGGGTCGAAAGTCGTTGCGACCCATATCACAGTACAGCTGCATTCCGCTGCTGCTGATAAAGTCAGAGGCGTCCTGGATCTCTACGTAAACTGCGAATTTACGCCGATCGTCGGCCCCGGCTTTCTCGCAAAGCACCAACCGCCCTCGCACTGCGTACCCGTCTTTATCAACGACAGACTTCGACCACTCCCCCTCGGCGACCACCTTGGAATCTTCTGCGGCATTTCCGATTTCACCCATGGCAAACACATAGAGTCCGAGCATGAGGGCAATGGTCCTGAACATGACGTAACTCCCATTGAGAGACAGTTAGGCGAAATGGTCACCGTCAGACGATCCCGATCAAGAATAAGTTCCCGGAATTGGCCTCGTTGAAAGATTCAGGTAGGGAGAAGCCATAATCAGTGGGATGGGACACACAGGGATAGCTGGTCAGCTCAGTCACGACGGGATCCCGCAGGTAGGCGTACAGCCCGTCAGCGTCGGCCACACGGAGCGGGCGCAGGCGCGCTCCGTCGAGGTCAATCGTCGGCGGATGTTGTGGCTTGTCTGCCATAGGTCTCACTGCCTCGCTCCGTCATGTCCGCTCGATGTATAGATTGGGGGTTGGATTGAGCCGACGATGTGGGGCAAGTTCAGTGGGCAGGCCGGCCCACAGTCATTGTCGTCCTGCGATCCGCCATCGGCGGTACATTTCCAATTCCATACCGCCGCCCCTGAAACGCAACTAATCACCCCCATTTTCATCCTTCAGGGTGACGCCACGGTTTTGTCCTTGCTCTTCGTTGCCAACTGTTCAAGGACAACCAACCATATCATCAACGCGGGCACAATTGCAATGACGAGGATGGTGGGCCAGGGTGATTCAGGCCAATTCATTGCGGCACGCGCCGATGGTGACCCGAACCATTGAACGAAGAACAAAACGAATGGTACAACAATTGCGAGCAATCCAAGCAAGGCCATCATGGCAGTGAACGGTCGGATGCGGTCACAGCGCGACCACAGCAACATTGATGCAATCACAACGATCGAAAAACCGATTGCAGGAACCATCGCGAGCGCAAGCTGACCATGGAAAAGGAGAAAACACGATGCGACGATCATCCATGCTGAACTGCCCAGCGACGAACCAAACCACCCACCGGCGTTCCACTGCAAACGTCCAGGGCCATCGAGCGGTTTTCTGGAGGTATTCATTTTGTTTCGACCTTGGGTCAATCGATTATCGGGCATCGCTTGGTCGCAGCTGAGTACAAGCGGGAGGTGCCGGGTGCTGGTTGGCTGGCCTCGATTCCAGTTCAAAACCGGCAACGTCTAATTCACTGGCCGTTTCACTCCGGGAGATTTTGGCCGGCAAACCCAAACCAGACGCGATCGCCAACCATTTAATGGATCCCAAAACCATATCCGCCGCGCGCTGAAACGTCCTCACCTGTTGCACCAAGCCCTTTGAATAATGCCCTTAACCTTCGGTTCCGATCCTGCCGTCGCACCGCGATGTAAAAGGCTTTATTGGTTCGTCTAATGCGCTGCCGCTGGCAGCTCACGTAGGTTCCTCCTCGACGAACGCAGCTGCCCTACGGACGTATGTCACAGAAACCGGTCGGAAACTTGCCTCTCGCAGTAGCCGGTGGCCGTTATGGTCCTCGCATCCGGTGTCAGAGGGAATGTCACCGAGTTCCAGCTCATCAGTCGAACCCCAAGGCCACACCTTGACGGACGTTGGGTGCAACCCCTTCCACAGGTGCCCGATGTAATGCCGGGGACCAGCGTTCTGTGCCGCAGTCTTGGCCGGCATGACGAGGGGGACATCGAACGAGTGGGCGGAGAGGAACCTGAGCACCCGACCCGGACCGTGGGTCGAAACTAGACCCCAGCCCTCCCGCAGGAACCCCGGTACTCCGAATCGCTTGCGAGTCTTTCCCCGCAAGACGAGGTCATCCCCCCAACGGACGTCGAACACAAACTCGCGGCGGTCGTCGGTGATGTCGCTCGTCACCGGTTGGGGATGTTTGGGGAACCCCTGCATCTCGCGTCCCCACGTAATCGATAACGGGCTGTTTATCCAGAGCGAATGCAGGAATTGTGCGTCGCAGACGGATACCCCGAAGTTGGGGTACAGAGCGGCCCAAGGTGCCCGGGACGCTCCCACCCGGAAAGCCACGGCATCGGCTGAGGAGTGGCTCACGTCGATACTCAGAACCACCTCGTGGTACGCGCCGCACACGCTATCGCGGATCACGTTGAGCCACAACGTCGCCATGGCGAACGGGCCTTCGCCACCGCTGCACGCCCCGATCGGATGGAGCCGCTCGTCGGTCAGCGCTGCGGCGATCACGTCGAGGCGGCAGAAGCCTTTGATCAGGCAGCCGGTGAAGTCGAATGCGTACCACTGACGGTCGGTTCCAACTCCGTTGCTCAATCGCGCGGGATCGGTCCGAAAGCGGCCGAGCCACGCCGCACCGCATATCGGAGGGGCTGGAGTGCCACCCCATCGGGCAAAGGGACCGTCGGGGGTGAGTGTTGCACCCCCGACGCGACTCTCGGTGAGTCTGCCGTTGATCGGGTCTTCTGCTACCGTCATCCGCTGTGCCCTCTGTGGCCGAACAAATAAGTTAGGCAGTTTGTGGACCATTCAGAGTAGCGTTTAATGGGCCGTGCGGCAACCATTTGAAAGAATTTGGCCGAAACGGGAAAGCAACAAATCTGCTTCAACGGCTTGTTGAACTGGCCGTGTAACCGTTTGTATGTTTATGAAATAGAGAATCTAGCCTATCTGCGAAGTCGGATATGTTATGTTAAAAAATGATTCGTTTCGCGGGATGGAGCCTGGCGAGTTTGTGTTTTTCTTGCCCCAGGTGATTGATAACTGACGGCAAGTTCGGTGTCCTGAGGCGAGCCCCTTTAACCGTTTGTAGCTTTGACTACCTGCCGTGAGATTGGGCACCTCCGGACCTTCCTCAAGAGATCAATAGGTACATCCTGTGGCACTGACCACCTGATTACAAGCCTCATCGAGAAGCGAAGGTAAGTCGTTTTTCCCAAAACGACACGGAGGATCTCAAGTCATTGGTGACACCGACTCCCTCTGTTCCCATTTGGAAAATCGTCATGACAGCAACCAGACAATCCCCCCCAAAAACAAATCCCCAGCGATCCGGCGGGCGCGGCGCGGGCCACGACAAAACGCCACCCCAACCCGCAGTCGATCCAGAGATGCGACATTTGGGCATCGGCATCGACACCGGACGCTATGGCCATCACGTCAGCTTCCTGCGAGAAGACAAACAGCGCGCTGCCGCACCGATGACCGTGATGGAAAAATCCGGCGACTACGCCAAGCTGCAACAGAGACTGGCGCAACTGCACCAGCGGTTCCCCCATGCTCAATTGCACCTTCGCATCGACGCGGCCGGTCAGTACGCCGACAACATCGAAGCGTTTGTCCGCAGCCTCAAGCACCTGCCGTTGACCATTTCGGTTGGCCAACCCAAAACCAACAAGGATTATCACAGTGTCTGTGCGCCCAAGAGCCAGACCGACAAAACTGAAAGCTACGCGATGGCCCGTTACGCGGTGGTCGAACGTCCTGCAGCATCTTACGGCACGCCGCCGGAATTCACGACGCTCAAACGGATTGCCAATCGGCTGCACGGACAAGTCAAACAGACGACTCGTTTGACGAACCAGCTTCACGAAACTCTCTCGGCGGTGTTCAGTGAATTGGCCACGATCATCACGACCCTCACGACGACTTGGGTGTTGACGATGCTTGCCAAGTACCCCACCGCCAAACGCATCGCGGCGGCACGATTAAGCAGCCTGACGAAGATTCCTTTTCTCAGCAAAGAAAATGCCGAGAAGATTCAAAAGGCGGCAAAAAACAGCGTTTCCAAGCTTTCTTCGGAACTCGATGAGGAGTTGGTGCAAACGCTCGTCAGCGAACTTGAGGATTCGCTCCAGGAAGAACAGCGGTGGAAAAAACTACTCGCCAAAGCTTTCGATGCCCTGCCCGATGGGCCGCACAAACGGATCGCCACGATCAAAGGGATCGGCAAACAAACGGCAGCCGCGATCGTCGCAACGG
>JBGSXT010000523.1:0-1857 GCA_041751295.1 Mariniblastus sp. | reverse complement strand
GGCGATGGATGTCGTGCCGATTATGTCAAAATCGCATTGGGCAAATTCTCGGTATCGGCCGACTTGGGGATTTTCGCCTCGCCAGACCGAACCGATGTGATAACGCTTGAACGGCAGGCCCAATGCATTGCTGTGCTGGGCGACGAATCGCGCGAGCGGAACTGTCAGATCAAATCGCAAGCCCACGTCGCGACCGCCATGGTCCTCGAAGCGAAACATCTGTCGATCCGTTTCATCGGAACCCTTACCGCACAGAATTTCTGCGTATTCGAGTGCTGGCGTTTCGATCGGAACAAATCCATACGACCGATAGACGGTTCGAGCGGTTTCCATCAGTCGTTCGCGCGGCATCATCGCGGCCGGCAGATAGTCCCGGAATCCTTTCAGCGTTCTCGGTACAATCAGGTTCTGTTTGGTCATGCGAATTCGTCGCGGTTTGAACAGCCCGCTTGGTCTGGCATCGCATAAACAATCGGTAGCCCCGGTTTTGGGCTGCGAAAGTTAGGATGACTCGGATGGTTGGCGAACGCCGCGTCACAATATTCGGCAATCTGTTCGGGCAATTCAAAATACTGCTCGTACGTGTAGTTGTCATCAAACTCGCAATCCGTCGTCGAATACTCCCGGCAGATTTGAGGTCGGGTCTGGTAGATCCCACAGCGATGGTCGGGTTCCAAGTGTTTGCAGGTCGTATGCACCAACAGATACCAGATTTCGTCCTCGACGAAAACCGATGCCCGATCGTGCAGCAGGTACCAGCGCAGGTATTCATATCCCTGGTAATCGTCCGGTGTTTCGATCGGCAGGGCAAAATACTGGCAACATTTTCCCGTACAATAATCACATAAAGTTTTGCCTGGCGGCAATTCACTTCGTTTTATCTGTCGCGGTCGATTCATGCTGTGACTCTGTGATGGTGGTACGGGAGACCGGGCGGCGCCGAAAAGCTACTGGACTGCAGTCGGCTTAAACATCCAGATTTCTGACTTCCAGAGCATGCTTCTCAATGAATTCCCGACGGGGTTCAACTTTGTCTCCCATCAAAATTCGAAACATATCGTCGGCATCTGCTGCGTTGGTCATTCGCACCTGGATCAGCGTCCTGTTTTCCGGATCCAGGGTTGTTTCGCGGAGTTCCTCCGCGTTCATTTCGCCCAGTCCTTTGAAACGGGTGACCGTCATCCCTTTTTCACCTGCGGACCGAATGGTGCCAGGCAACCTGCGCAGATCATCGAGTGGAGATTCCGATTCGCCACGACGGACAATGTATCGTGGTTGCTGGATTCCGGTCCTTTCGACAGTCAACAGGTCCTCGACCCCGAATCCCATTTCTGCCAGGCTCTTCAACCCCGAGTTGATCGTGCGGACTTCGTGAAATTCGACGATTTGCAATACCTGTTCGGCCGATCCATTCAGTTCCGCGGCGGGCTGCTGCTGCGTCCCGTCCGTCGATTCGACGGTCAATTCTGTTCCTGTTGCTTTTTCACGCTGTTTCAGGAATTCGTCCAGCTCCATTCGATTGACGAACCAGTGTTCTTCTGTTCCCAAGAAGACGTGAAATACGGGCAGCCTCCCTGTTTCGAGGTTGCGTCGCTGCGAGTGGGCATTCAGATTCACGCCCCGTCGGTCAAGAGCCGTGATGGCGTCTTCCATGCCGCTGAGCGTGCGGCA
Source organism: Mariniblastus sp. (assembly GCA_041751295.1). GTDB lineage: Bacteria > Planctomycetota > Planctomycetia > Pirellulales > Pirellulaceae > Mariniblastus. The sequence continues at coordinate 186 of JBGSXT010000523.1, read as the reverse complement.
GAGCGTCTCCATATCAGGGCCTTCAATCCGTTTCCCGTCTTCCGATTCGAGCACCGCATCCTCTAAACCGCGATTCATCAGCTGCTGTCTCATGGCCTCTTCGGTCTGAACATAATAGGTGTCTTTTTTGTGTTTAACGCGGAACAACGGCGGCTGCGCGACATAAATTTTTCCGGCTTCAATCAG
>JBGSXT010000522.1:0-3595 GCA_041751295.1 Mariniblastus sp. | reverse complement strand
GTTTTTCGTCATCACATCCAGAGCTGCCCGCAACTGCGGTATATCCTTGAACTGGCGTCGAACCTCTTCGATCATTGCCATTGCCGCGCGTCCGACTGCCTTCATTGCCAGGGCGGAAAACAGAAACGGCAGCATCGCACCAATGAACAGAGACGCCATGACAAAAGGATTGGTGATGCTGATGTTGTCGATTCGCATGTCTGGCGGATGAGTGGCGTTGTAGGAAGTCGTAAACGCCGCAAACAGTGCCAAAGCCGTTAAAGCCGCCGAACCAATTGCAAATCCTTTTCCAATGGCAGCCGTTGTATTTCCAACAGCATCCAATTTGTCCGTTCGCGCTCGAACTTCCTTCGGCAAATCGGCCATTTCTGCGATTCCTCCCGCATTGTCGGAAATGGGACCATAAGCATCAACGGCCAATTGAATTCCCAAATTGGACAACATACCAACCGCCGCAATCGCGATCCCGTACAAGCCGGCAAACGTATACGCGCCAATGATGGCCACCGCAATAATGACAATCGGAATGGCGGTCGACATCATGCCCACACCCAGTCCGGCAATAATATTGGTCGCCGATCCAGTGACACTTTGACGAACAATAGACTTAACCGGCGCGGTGCCTGTTCTCGTGTAAAATTCAGTGACTTTCCCAATCGCCAAACCGGCACCCAGTCCAAATAGAATTGCATAGAAAACGCCGTTGCTGGTAATGATTTGATCTTCATATACCCAGCTTTCCGGCAACATCCACTGAATGATGAACCAGGTCAGAACAACCAACACGGCGGCCGAACCGAACTCGCCAAAATTGAGCGCGTGGTGCGGGTTACCGCCCTCTCTGACTTTTACAAAAAAAGTTCCTGCGATGGAGGTCAGGATTCCGAAACCGGCCAGAACCAATGGTAACAGGACCGCCGACAAACCGCCGAACGATTCCGCCTGGAATGGAGCTAGCGAGAAAAAAGCTGCGCCCAGAACCATGGTTCCAATAATCGAACCGACATACGATTCAAACAGGTCCGCACCCATGCCAGCGACATCACCCACGTTATCGCCGACATTATCAGCAATCGTTGCCGGATTCAGTGGATGGTCTTCTGGGATGCCTGCTTCAACCTTGCCCACCAGATCGGCACCGACGTCGGCGGCTTTGGTGTAGATTCCACCCCCCACTCGGGCAAATAAGGCAATTGACGAAGCGCCGAATGAAAACCCAGTTAACACATTAATGACTTTGGTCACGTTGACTGCCGAGTCCAATCCGAACTTGTTTCCATAAAACAGAAACAGGCCACCCAAACCCAACAAACCCAATCCGACGACGCCCATGCCCATGACACTGCCTCCGGCGAAGGCAACTTCCAGGGCATTCCCCAACCCGGTTCTGGCGGCGTTTGTGGTCCGGACATTTGCTTTAGTGGCAACCCTCATGCCGATGAATCCGGCAAGAGCCGAACAGAATGCGCCCAACGCAAACGAAAGTCCGATCAGCGGCGATGACGTTTCCGTTTGCGACGAGCCGTTCCAAACCAGCAAGGCTGCGACGGCAGCCACGAAAAAAAACAGGATGCTATATTCAGCTTTGAGAAACGACATGGCACCATCTGAAATGTTCTTGGCGATTCGCGCCATTTTTTCAGTGCCAACTTCCTGGCGGCTGACCCAGGCAGATTTCCAATACACGAAAATCAAACCAGCCATGCCAAACACAGGGATCAGCCAGCTGACCCAGGTGGAATTTCTTATCTCGCCGACGCTGGAGCCGACATTTTTTTTAATGTCCGTTGCGGCGGAATCTGTTTGATTCCCAATACCCGTGTCGCCGGTGGGCAGCACCGGCGTTCCACTGTTTGAACCACCTTGAACTGCAAATAATTGGCTGTTTGCCAGACAGGTTACGGCCAATAGCCCGATGATCATCCACAGGAATGATCGTTGTCGAAAGAGTTCCGACATTGTTGGGACACCTTATTTTGAAGTGTGAATATGAACTGATTTCGGGTTCCGAAGACGCGCGGAAAACGGTTTTTGGCCGAATTCCCCGATTCGGTAAGCGAACTGACTGCGATTTTCGATCCATCGGAGATCGGAATCGATGGACAAATGCCCGGAACATAACAGATTTAGCGGTTTGAAACCCGGTGGCGACGCGGAAACGCCAGAGTCTACCTTTGTTTGATTTTTGCCAAGTATCAACATGCAATAATCGTCGATGATCCGGCCGCAGGAAGGAAATAGAGATTTTCCGATAGAATGAAATCAAATAAAATCATAGGTGATGGGCGACACCTTTCAGCAGGTCGCCCATTGATTGAGGCATTCTGCCTTCGCCGCATATCACCATTTGAACATGCGTCAAATTGTCCAACGACATTGGGAATTAAAATGTTGAACTTATTGATCCGAAATATGGCAGCTTGGATGATTCTTGCCGGTTTGTCAGGCTGGCCCTTCGAAACCTTCCCGACCGTCGTCGCTCAGGAGAAACAACCGGGTGCGTTGCCGGATTCCTCGGATGGCGTCGACGATCAGGAATCTGCAGCGAAGCCCGACGGGACAGTGGAAGAAAAAGACCAGAAGAGCGAATCGGCGAAAGCTGACGACCAACCGGAAAATCCGGGTCAGGAGGATTTAGACAAGGCATTCGAGCTGAAAATTACGGTCGCGACCACCCGCGATCTCGATCGGGTTGCCGACCTGTGCGAATCGGCCATTGAAAAAGGCCTGGATGCAGATTCCAAAATGCAGGCCGAAGAACTTTGGGCGAGCGTGTTGAGCGATCACGCAAAACAATTGGAACAGCGCATTGCTCCCGATGGAATTCCGAGTACACGCTGGCGTTGGCTGCGCAGCCAGGCGATTTCTCGACTGCAAAAATCCATCGAGTTGCGGCCCGACCGGATCGAATCGCTGATTCTGCTCGCCGAATTGCACAGCCTTGATTCCGGTGATCGTGAAGTCGCCCTGGACGCTATCGAAAAGGCAATTGCACAGATCACCGACGACAACGAAAAACTCTCCAAAGCGATTTACATTCGCGCACGATTGGCGGAGGACGACGAGTCGCTGATTGCCGACCTGACTCAGGCGGTCAAAATCAATCCGAAAAACTTCGAAGCGTTGATGCGGCGTGCGATGTTCTTTCTGGAGGCCAAAAAGACTGACGACGCAATGGCCGATTTCAACAGCGTGCTGGAACTGGACCAGAAAAACATCGATCGACACGTTGTGATTGCTACGGAGCTTCGCCGACGCAGTCTGTTCAAGGAATCCGTTTCGATCCTGGACAGGGCGATTGAAACGGAACCGGAAAACGACCAATTGCTGGTGTTGCGTGGTCAGTCCCATCTGGGTAACGAGGACAGTGAACTGGCGATCAGTGACCTGAATCGGGCTTTGGAAATCAATCGATTGAATGCCGATGCATTGAATCTTCGAGCACGGGTGTTTGTCACACAAGAGGAGTTTGAGAAAGCGCTTGACGATGCCAATGAATTGATCCAGCAACAGCCCGACAATCCAATGGGATTGGGATTGCGCAGCCTGATTTACCGCTCTTTGAACAAATTCGACGAAGCCATAAAAGATGTTG
>JBGSXT010000521.1:0-13353 GCA_041751295.1 Mariniblastus sp. | reverse complement strand
ACAAAAATTTCGAATACGGGAGTTGAGTATCGACTCAACGATGTGCTGACCTACGTCGGTGGATTGGCGGCGCTATTGCAGATTTTGGTTTTGGTGGCCAGAAAACAGTTGGCTTTATCCGACCGGCAGAATGTATCACCGTGGAAACGTCAGGCACAAATGGTGCTTGCCTGGAGTGTCGTCCTGTTGACCAGCTTTGCCATGGTTCACTGGATGGCACGGGAAAACCTCAGCGGCTATGTTCATTACCGCGATTCGTATCTGATTCGCGGAGAAATTGAGGACTGGGATGCGCTGGCGCTGGTCAAACGCGAATACAGGGAATTCGTCGCGGAGAATCCTCGCACCGATTTGACGTGGGCCAGCTGTTGTTGGAATGTTGTGGTTCCGATATTTCCGATGCCTCTTCTTTACGAAGTTGCTCTGTCTGGCAGCCAGCAGTTAATTGACTTCTTCAGGTATGTCGAATCTTCCTATTCTGGCCCGCTCGAAATGTATTGGCATGTTGGGAACGAATACCGCGGTGTCAGCGAATGGGCAGATTGGCAGCGCAAAGCGTGGCCACTGTTTGCCATTGATTCGCAACCAGAAAACCCATTGGAAGCAATCAAAGATCGTGGAAACAACACATCTTTTCTGTTACGAACCCTGCAAATTCCGTCGACGTGGTGGGTGGCAAACGTGGCGAGTCTGCCGGCGGCGGGCAATTCCTGGAGTGCGGGTGACAAACAACCGCAAGGGCTGAAGAAGTATGCGAGTCTGACCAAACGGATGTTTGGAAAACAGGAAAAGTTTCTGACAGAATTCAATTGCCGATTGGACGATCCTGAATTTACGAAATACCTGCTCTCGAAATATGTGAGTGCTCTCAAATCGGACGCTACAGCGTTTTCAAATCCGCAGATCAGCTTTGACAAGCAATTGGATGCCGTAAAAAAACTGAACAGCAACGCGTCTGAGAAAAAATTCATCAAACTCCAGCAACAGGCTGCAATTCTTGAAACCAGTACCTTTGCAAATGGGATCAATAACGCGACAGCCAATGTACTTCGTCCAGGTAATCGCGACGACCAATGGCGAAATAGAAAACGTGCGGAATTGAATCGCGGGTTGCTGGAACTGACTTTTCCCACGACAGTGCAACCGTTGGGTGAGGCGAGTTCTCATTTCCTACCCCCTTATGACCAATGGATGCGTGCCCAATGGCTGGTGACCTGGATTCTATTTTCGTTGGTCGGATATGTTGGTTTGCGGTTACTTGACATGCTGGGCATGACTTCCGGCTTAAGTCGTTATTATCGCCAACAGGTTTCGAAGCGGTTTATGCAACCAACCCTGCACGGCGATCCTGTTCAACAGGACCAATCCCTCGAAGAATCGCTGGCCACCGATTGCGGATTGCCTTACCCAATCGTTCTGGCGGCACATGCAAAACTGGAACGAGTTGGATCCAGTCCACCGAAAATTCGCTATCGCCCATTCGTTTTTACCCCTCTTGAAGTCGGGGTGCACCCTGCAACCGGCGATGGGCACACGGAATCGCTGTTGCCCTTGATTCAAAAGCCATCGGAAATCAAAACAACGGGTGGATTGAAACAGTTCGGCACGTACATTCAGCGGAAATTGGGCCTGGACAAAGGTCGCGGCGTGACGTTGGCCCAGGCGGTTTCGCTGTCCGGAGCGGCCTTGACGCCCTGGATGACAAACAATCAGGCCATGCGCTGGATTCTAAGCGCCTTTTGCCTTGACCTTGGACAGAAACTGGTTATTGAAAAACGGGTTGACGGTCAAACAAAGCCTCAGAAATTCAATGTTGTTGATGGAGGTTTTTACGATTACCTCGGAGTCTCAGAGCTGTTGCGCCGCAAGTGCAACATGATTATCGTCAGCGATGCCGGTTGCAATGAAGGCGATCATTCGCTGAAGGCGCTCGGGCTGATGTGCGAGCGGATGACCTCGGAACTGGGCATTCGTTTTCTGGACCTGGACCACGAGGGACCCATTGATTTTGGGCGACTGGGTCGCAAAACGACCGATTCGAAAGGCAAACCAGACGACCGGCGACTGATTCATCAGCCCTTTATCATCATGCGGATTCGTTATTCGGACGAGTTTGGCGAAATCGAATCCGTCGAAAAAGACGGGATGCTGATCTATTGCCAAATGGGCATTACCGAAAAAGATCCGATTGAGATTCAGCAAATCCGCCACCGGTTTCCAAAATTTCCCGATGAACCGACCATGAACCAGTTTTATACGGAAGACCAGGTTTCGGCTTATCGATTGTTGGGTAATCATATCGGATCGCGACTGTGCAGCGAGCTGATGCGATGGGAGACCTGTCCCGATGGCAAGGAGTCGGACAATGATTTTTTGCACCTTGGGACATCGGATTTCGGGGCGGAAGATTCGGATCCCAACGAACCAATCAATAATCTCCTGTGCTTGAAACCCATGGATCCCGAAGTTTTATGGAGCGGTGTTGGCAACCGACAACCGGGCTATCAGGAAATCGTGGAGCGGCTTTTGACCGGATATCGGCTGGCCTGCTTTGAAGAAGTTTCCTACGACAAAGACGACATCCTGAAGGAGGCCCTGTGGACCCATCCCGACGAGCGCGCACCGTCGTTTTGCCGGGCATTTAAGCGTTGTTTGACCGTTTCACTGGCATCAAACAAACCGGCCTGGTTTGACGACCTTTGGCTGAATGCGTACCAAACCAACGCCGACGTTCGGACCGCTTACCGGCATGCCGTGCTGAATGACACCAACAGCCTCAACTTCACCGGCCAGAGCGATATTGGCGAGATGTTTTTGGTTCTCGTTAAACAAGCCAACTTGAAACCTGATGTGACCAAAGACGAAAACCAAACCTTCTACACCAATTTGATTGGCGGCCATCTTGCCTGCGCGGCCGTGGCTGCACAGGAAATCAGTCGCGGTCGACCGCATTCGATTTTCCAGGTTGGCGGGCGGCGACGACTGTTGTTGGTGACAAAGAGCCTTGCCGACGTGGCCGTCAAGTCCATGCAGGGCCTTGATCAAAACAGCTCGGAATCCGAGCTGTTCGATCGTGTCAAAACCTTGTTTGAGAATTCCGTTTGCGAAATAACTGAAATGGAGCACATGGTATTTCACAGTGCCGAGTATCAGACCACGGTCAGTTTTGCCCAATGCTACGTCGCAGCGATTGCCTCATATTTCCTTCATTCATGGGACAACGTGAACCGCGACAACACGGGTAGTCCGGTCGTACCGCCGGAAAGTGCCGAGGCGCGGGAAAGCAGGGAAATGGCACTCAAAGTAGCATTGGCTGATAATCAGCCGAAGGGAACAAAAGCTGATCCAGAACTCGTGACCGAAGCCGAATCGGTTCAGTTCCGGCAGGACTTGCTCAAGTGCCTGCAAGGTAACCACTCGGCGAAAATCGCCGGAGTCCTGACCCGTTATTTTAAAGCATTGATCAAAGCCCAGTTGGCGGCTTCGCAACCTGAACCTGAACCTGAAAGGAAGGACTCAGTTGCCGCGAGAGTTTTGCCGCCTCGATAACGTTTAAAATGGGGAATTGCCAGTGGTTGATTGGATCATTTCAACTCTACCGGAGATGGCGCGATGGAGATTCTGATTTTGGGCGGTGGTCCGGCGGGGGCTGCGGCGGCGATTTCGTTGTGTGAATTCGGCGCCCAAGTCACGATTGTCGATCGAGCGTCGGACAATCGTCCAGGAACCGGCGAACTACTTGCATCGTACGCCAAACCGTTTCTGATCGATCTGGGTGTCTACGAAGATTGCATTCACAACCATCTTCCCGCGCCGGGTGTTGTTTCGAACTGGGAAACCCAACAAGCCCGCGAGAACGATTTCATTTTTAGTCCGCACGGCGAGGGTTTGCTGCTTGACCGCAATCTGTTTGATCGCCAGTTACTCGAGCAGGCGATGAACAAAGGGGCGACCGCGCTTCTCGGCTGGCGTCCGCATTCCGTTACTCGCAACGAACGCGGCGATCGCTGGAGCGTTCGGATGGATCTTCATGGCGAACGGCAGTCCTTGAACTTCGACTGGTTGATCGATGCGACGGGACGTACATCCTGGTTGGCGCGGCGTTTGGGGACAGCTCGAGTTATTGTGGATAAGTTGATCGGCATCGTCGGTTTTCTGCGCAAGCAGCCGGATGGCGACTGCCGTTTATTCCTGGAGGCCGTTGAAGACGGTTGGTGGTACTTTGCCAATCTCCCCTGCCATCGCGCCGTCGCGACGTATTTGACCGACTCTGAGCAGTTCTCAAACCGGCCCCGAAACCCAAAGATGCTGTGGCTCGAGCGACTGGCGGCCACGGAACGTGGACAACGGATCGACATCAATTCCCTGGCGGAACTTCGGGTTGTGAAAGCAAACAGTTCCCGTTTGACTGCTGTTGCCGGAAAACGGTGGCTCGCGGTTGGCGATGCTGCGGCGGCATGGGACCCGCTCTCTTCACAGGGAATCGCCATGGCGCTCGAAAGTGGTATTCGAGCCGCGACGGCGATTCTCTCGGGCGACAGGGGAATCGAAGACTACGTCGGCTGGTACGAATCAAACTGGTCCGCCTACATCAAAGAACTTCGACACTATTACGGTACAGTGATGCGCTGGCCAAAATCAGGGTTTTGGCGTCGGAGGACAGCGTTGATGCATCGGAATCAACACCTGCAGAGGATTCACTGAAACTTTCGACCTCGAATTCAAGGAGCCCATTCATGGCCAAGAAAAAAGCGTCTAAATCAAGTTCCGGAAAGAAACGGATTGCCAAAAAGTCAGCGAAGAAAACGACGGCTCCGGAGTCCACGATCAGCTCGAGGTCACATCGTGGTAAGAAGTCTTCGATTCAACAAAGCGCGCCGGTTCAAATTGAGACGAGTATGGACCCAAGCTTGCAGGAACTGGTGTTGAAGCAGCGTGAAGGGCGCCAGAAGGAGATCGATGCTTCCCTCGGTCAAGCGACTTCCGATGGCAAGATGCTCGTAGATGTATTGGCAAAACTGGAGGATCCCTCGGCCGATGTTCCAGGACTGAACGTCGTGCGCGTGATCGGGGAAATCTGCACAGGGCAGGTTTTGGTCGATGATTTGGAGACAGTTCGACGCCATGCGAATGTCAAAAGCCTCAAGTTGGCGTCCAGGTTGCACAAGAACCTGGTGTTTTCGGTCCCGGAAATCGGCGCTTCGAAGACGATGCAGGCAGCATCGTTGCCGACGGGTACATCTCCGTTTACCGGCAAGGGTGTCATCGTGGGAGTGGTGGATTACGGCTGCGACTTTGTGCACAACAATTTTCGTCATGCGGATGGAACTTCGCGAATCCTTTTTCTGTGGGATCAAACTGGCGGTGTCAATGATCTGTCCCCAGTTGGATTCGGATACGGACGCCAATTCGATCACGCGGCCATTAATGAGGCGTTGACAAACTTTGATCCGTACTTTGCCATCCAATACCGCCCTGGTGCTGCCAGCCACGGCACCCACGTGATGGACATTGCCGCCGGAAACGGCAATGCAACGGGCAATTCGGGTGTAGCACCTGAAGCTGACTTGATCTTTGTCAACATTGCTCATGATGACCTCGAAGTCGACGAGATTTCGGATTTAGGTGAAGGGGAAACGATTAATTTCGGCAACTCAAAAATGTTGTTGGAGGCAGTCGATTACATTTTTACGAAAGCTGGCGAACTTGGGCGACAGGCTGTCGTCAATATCAGTCTGGGAACCAACGGCGGGCCGCACGATGGCTCGACGTTGGCCGAGCAGGGTTTTGATGTTTTGCTCAAAGAGCCAGCGCGGGCGATTGTCGTGTCCGCAGGGAACTCGCATGACGGCGGTGGCCATGCCAGCAAGACGGTTTCGCAGGCACAGCCTGTTTCTCTCGGTTGGCAAATCGGTGCAAACGACTTTACGGCAAACGAAGTTGAGATTTGGTATCCAGGATCGGCTGAGATTTCTGTCAGCATAACCACTCCCGACGGAGATTCGTTGGCTTCTGTGACCCCCGGCCACACAGTGACCCTTAGCGATGACACCGGACCCGTTGGCCGCATTGTGAATCGCAATGGAGACCCAAACAACGGCGACAATCAGATCGATGTTGTTTTGTCCGATCGCCTCAAAGGACTTTGGGAAGTCAACTTGACAACCAATTCCGCAGCACCCATCCGTTTTCACGCCTGGATCGAGCGGGATGACTTCGGGCAATCGCGATTTGTCAGTTCCGATGTGGATCCGAAAATGACGATCGGTTCCATCTCGTGCGGCAAGAGCACGATTGCGGCCGCGTCTTACATCACCAGCAACCGTTTGATTTCTTCTTTCTCGGCTGAGGGAACAACGCGTGATGGCAAACAAAAACCGGAGATTAGTGCTCCGGGCCAGGCACTTCCTGGACCGCCCAGTGTGACCAATGGGATTCTGGCAGCTCGAGCACTTTCACAATCGAGCACACGTAAACCGGGAACAAGTATGGCATCGCCACACGTGGCTGGCGTCGTTGCTTTGTTGATGCAAGCTGCCGGAAGAAAACTCAATATTGACGAGATTCGCGAAATGCTGTTCAAAACCGCGCGGAAGGCCACCACGGGCGCGAATTGGGATTCGAGATTCGGATTTGGGCGAGTGGACGCCGCGGCTGCACTCAATCAATTGATCGGTCTGGCAGCCGTATCCGCCGCTCCATTGGTCGGCGCCGCGAATGCCGCAAGTGCCGCGCCGAGTCTCAACGGACCAATCTCATTGCAACACGTGATAAGTTCGATCGCCGATGCCGCCAATCACAGCGGCACTTCGATGCGATTCACCTTCGAAGTCAGTCCCAGTACTCTTAAACCTTAGCCAGGGAGCATCGCATGTATCTACGAATAAAGTCATTCTGGAGTCGCTCGTTTTCAGTGGCCGGAATCGCGCAACTGCTCACAAGTCTCGCGATTGTCACTTGCCCCTGCGCCCATATCAGCGCACAGGACTTGCCGCAACAACCGAGTCCTGCCAATGAAAAACAATCCGGTCAACAAGCGGACGTGCCGGGGCAAACGGGAAGTGATGACCGATTGAAATCGATCGAACAACGTCTCGAGCGAATTGAACGCCTGCTCAAGGCACAAGCGGTGCAGCAGGGATTTGCAGCGACCGCTCAGGAAGAAGCGCAAGAAATTCCCAAGCGGTTTATCGAGTCTGCAGGAGGGGGTTCACCCGAGCCGGCTCTGGACACCGATCGCGACGGTTTGACAGACGTTGAGGAAGCCATCATTGGGAGCGATCCAGCCAAGGCAGACACTGATGGCGATGCACTTCTGGATGGTTGGGAAGTTCAGGGAGTCAATGGCATCGACCTGGCGGTGATGGGCGCGAATCCGCTGCGGAAGGATATCTTTGTGGAAATGGATTTTATGACTCGCGATTCCGCCGCGAATGGACTTGCCCCGAATGATGTCGTGCTTGACGGGATTCGCACCGTGTTTGAGGCCGCATTCGTTTTCAATCCCGATGGCTCACGCGGAATTTCCATCCATCTGGACAGTGGGAACGAGGTTCCGCACGATGGTGATCTGAACCCGGCACCTGCCGAGTTCGGCAATCTCAAAAGTGCGCATTTCGACCCGCGCCGCGCTCCGGTCTTTCACTATATGATTTGGGCCGACACGTACAACGGAGGGTCTTCCAGCGGAAATGCCTTCGCGATTCCCAATTCCGACTTCATGGTCACGCTGGGAGCGTGGAACAGTGGAAATGGCGGAACTGATTTGCAAAAAGTCGGGACTTTTATCCACGAACTGGGGCACGACCTTGGTCTGCGGCACGGCGGAAGTGACCACACAGGCAACAAACCGAACCACCTCAGCGTAATGAACTACTCGTTTCAAACCAGGGGAATACTTGTCAACGGTACACGACGCTTTGATTTTCAACCGTTTGCCTTGCCAACCATCGACGAACGAGCGTTGCGGGAATCGTTTGGTTTGGGCGGTTCATCCGACCTCGCGAGTTATAGCACGATTTTTTCTCCGCCAACGGGTCCAATTCTCGAAGTCTCTGCCGCTGGTGCAATTGATTGGGACAACGATGGCAGCATTGACACCAGTCCAGTCCGGGTCAATGTCAATGGAGACTTATCGTTCACCGAATTGCTCGGAACACCTGACGAATGGAACCAACTGATTTACAACGGCGGCGCCATCGGCTCGCGCACCACCCTCGGCTTAGCGCTCAAGGAACTCGATGATGCGCGTGAGTTGCTCCCGGAAGTCGAATTGACCGAAGAAATGGATCTGCGAAATCGCTAAAGGGCTGGCTTCAGGCAACGATCATGCACTCGCCATTATTACAGAACGAAGACAGAATTGAGGCGTCGACTCCGACGTGCGACGACCCGTTTCAGTCGCTTAAAGAGATGTTCGTCGATCTGGTCATGGGGCGCCGCATCGCACGAGGCCCGTCTCCGGTAATGCGGCCAGTGTTTTTGAAACAGTACGGGATCGCATTCGGCTATTTCGAACGCAATCCGGAAATAGCGGAAGCACTAAAGATCGGGGTCTTTGCACACGATCGAGTCCCGCTCGTCGCAAGATTCTCCAGCGATATCCCGCCCAGTCGCCCCGATCACAAATCGACTTTGGGTGTCGCCATCAAATTGTTGGGCGTTCCCGGTACGAAGCTGCTTCATGAAGATGCCTCGACTTGCGATGTCCGACGGGAAATGGCGGCTGCTCGAGCGATGGTTGGCACTACCTTAATACTTAAAACCTTTCCTGAAACCGGAAATACAAGCACGCCGCTTAAGCAAGTCGCCTGTTTTGGGATAGGTTCTTAAAACTTAATACTTCCGTTTTACAATCGAGGGCTTTGACGATGGCACGCGATGATTTTCGATGGGTTCGAGTACGAGTGACAGGACCAGCGGCGAGATCCATGCGCGAGTTCTCGCTGGACGCCGGAGTTGCGCCGTCCATGGTGGCAGCGGCGCATACGGACATCGATTTGCCGGACCTCAGTGAATATGTCACGCCGCTGGCTAAAGCGCGAATCCTGCTTGATACGGCTGTTGAAATCGAACACGCGCTGATGCTGCAGTATCTGTATGCGAATTTCTCGCTGCGCGACGACTCGGATTTGACGCCCGAGCAGAAGAAAGCCGTTGGAAAATGGAAAAATGCGGTTCGGAAAACGGCCATCGAAGAGATGGGGCACTTGATGACCGTCGAGAACCTGCTGCTGTTCCTTCGTCAGCCACCCAACTTTGAACGGGAAGACTTTCCACCGAGAAAGCACCTCTATCCATTTACCATGCACCTGGAACCGTTGACGCAAAAGGCGCTGGCCAAGTACGTCGTGGCCGAGTCACCGCATGACGCGAAAGGGATTGGCGACATCGTGACACTGGCCATGGGGACCGCCGGAACCGTAATCAATCGAGTGGGCATTCTGTACGCGATTCTTGGTGTCGTGTTCACAAAGAACGGTGAACTGGAATCGAATGCGAGCGGCGGTGATCCCTGGAGCGTGAGCGTCCGCGATGTTGGCGTGAGTTTGTTTAAGACATTTAGGGACATGCCTCCGGAGGAGTGGCATTTACAGGATGCGAACTTTGATCCTGCGTCCGTCACTCGACAAGCGGGATCGGATTGGGGATCGGGAACCACCAAAGTGTTTGCGGTCTCCAACCGGGCTGAATGCCTGGATGCCCTGGAGTTCATCAGCATCCAGGGTGAAGGCATCTCCGACAAGAACGTTGCCGATTCGCATTTCGAACGCTTTCGGAAGATTTTTCGCGGCACAAATACTGATACGGAAACCGTCATCCCATTCCCGCCGGAAGGGGATTGGTTGCCGACAAAGTCCGTTCCGACGGATCCGTTTGTGGACGGGCAATCGAACGACCCAAACGCCATTTCCGAATCAACCGCAGTGTTGTGGGGCAATTTGGCAAACCACCGCTACTCACTTCTGCTGGCTTGGCTACAGCAGTATTTTCATAGTGACCATTCCAGCGACGCACATCGTCAGGCCATCCAGGCCTGGTGCTTTGACGGAGCGATGTATCCGTTTGTGGAATTGAGTGACAAGCTCGTTTCCCTCAATCGACGCGCGGATGCGATGGTCAAAGCGGCGCTGCCGTTCAACCTGCCTGAAGTGATCAATTTGCCCGCTGAACAAGAGGCTCGGATCGCGCTGATCAAACGTCGCGTTGCTCGATCGTGGGCGATCATCGCCGAACTTCAATCGAAAGGGGCCACCGAGAGCGTGTTGGACGACATGAAGTCAGCCGATGAGACTTTGCTCGCCGCGCTTGGAATCGCGCCCCCGACTGTTCCCTCCAATCCCACGGATCCCAACCCTCCGACGGACCCGCCTGCGGCACCTCCCCAGGAAGCAGCGATGCTGAAGTTGATCGAAAAGATGCGAGCGCAAGCCATCGGTCCTCACGGTGGCGTTGCCGTGGGAGAAACGACGCTGAGTCAGCTCTTCAAGAACAAGAAGTTCGCCGAGATTCTCGGGTTCCTCAAACAAGGGACAGCGATGACGGATCCGCAAACGGGCAAAAAGTTGATTGTACCGGGCAAGCCCGAAGAAAGTGCGTACTATCTGCACATCTCGCAGCCCGACGGCGTCATGTTCGGCGTTTTTCACGACGACGAGATCAAAGTGGTTCATGACTGGATCGTCAGCCTGGCGACTGCGGAGCAGCCCGGAGACCCGTCAATTCCGACGAAGCCAGTCGTGCCAAGCCCCGGCGGTCCATCGGGTCCGGATCCCGGCGACCCGAAAGCGTCCGATCCAAAGCGGCAGATGATCGAGTTGCTCAAGAGCAAGAAAACTCGCGCCCAGATCATGCACGGCGCGATCAATACACCAGGCGGCGAAACGCTGAGCGACTTGTTTCGCGCTGAACGCTACGAAGACATTCTGGCATTCCTGCAAAGTGCCTCGGGCGTTGTGGATCCATTCACTGGCAAGTCGCTCATCATGCCGGGCCAGCCTGAGGAAAGTGCTTTTTACTTGCACATCACTGACGCAAACGGTGCCATGGTCGGTCGCTTTTCGCCCGACGAGGTTGCCATTGTGGAACGCTGGATTTTAAGCCTCGCAATGGTTTCGCCAGGCAAGCCAAAACCATTTCGCAGTTCGTGTCGCTTGGTTGCGTCTGGACTGGTCAGTCCCGTGACGATTGCAACTTCGCCGACCGGTGCGAGTCGGCTCTATGTCGTTGAGCAAGGAGGTACGATCAAGATCGTCGGCGCAAGCGATGGAACCGTCCACCCCGCGCCGTTCTTAAAGCTCAGCGACATAAGTACCGGCGGCGAACGCGGGCTGCTGGGGCTGGCCTTCCACCCGGACTTCGCCAACAACCGAACGTTTTACGTCAATTGCACAAACAGCTCCGGAGCGACGGAGATTCGTTCGTATCAGGTGAAGGCTGATTCACCCATGGAGGCCGAACCCGGTACAAAGAAAATTCTGCTCACGGTTCCTCAACCGTTTCGCAATCACAACGGCGGTTGGATCGCGTTCGGTCCGCGCGATGGATTCTTGTACATCGCCATGGGAGATGGAGGCTCGGCGAATGATCCGCATAACAATGCGCAGAACCTGAATTCGCTCTTGGGCAAAATCCTTCGTATCGATGTCAACAGCGACGACTTTCCTGGCGACGGGGCTCGCAACTACGCAATTCCGCGCACCAATCCGTTCTACAGTGTCGCTGGCGCTCGGCCTGAGATCTGGGCCTACGGACTGCGCAACCCCTGGCGATGCTCGTTTGATCGCAAGACCGGAGACCTGTACATCGGTGATGTCGGTCAGAACAAACGCGAGGAGATCGACTTGCAGCCGGCGTCGAGCACGGGTGGAGAAAACTACGGCTGGAACCTGAAGGAGGGAACGCTGGATACCGCCCTGGGGAGTGCGGCTGGGTTATCGCTTGTCGACCCGGTTCACGAGTACGGGCGCGCTGACGGTTTCGCGATCATTGGTGGCTACGTTTATCGCGGCAAGCAATTCCCGGCGATGGAAGGTGCCTACTTCTTTGGCGATCATGGCGGAAGAATCTGGTCCATGGTCGCTGGAACCATGCGCCAAATCGATGAGCGAACTGCGGAACTGAAGGGTGACGATGACCACCCGCTCGAAACGCTTTCGACCTTTGGAGAGGATGCCCAGGGCGAATTGTATTTTGCCACGCTGGCCGGTGATGTGTTTCAACTGACGGCCAAATCCACAGTGGTTCCCGAAGATCGTTGGAGTGAAACGGCAACGATCCGCATTCACCCCGCGATCGGCATCGCGCGGGTGGGAAACGCCGGCTTTGTCGAAGGTGTCCCAGCCACACCGTCACCGATCGAGGACTTTTTTATCGGCCCGGAACGACCGTTTGAAACGAGCCCGCCATCAGGAGGCTACAAACGCAATGGTCGCGTTCGCCGTCAAGCCGCACGATTTCGGGTTTACGCTTATGACGCCAATGACCAATTGATCGGCGAAATAACATCAGATATCGCCGGCATCACGTGGACAGCCGAGCTGGCCAACAAGAAGGCCAGCTTCCGTCGATTTGACGGCCTTTCCACCTCCACGGTGCTTCGAAACGCCGCAGTGACCGGAGCCAACCGCGCGAAACTGGAAATCACTCCAGGGCCGCGAACCTTGGCCGGGCCGAATCAGTCGGCTGCGTTCGATGGAGGATCGTTCACCGATTGGCAATCGGGGACACCAAAAACCGTTAGCAACATCTACCTTGGTGAAATGCAAACGGATGATTCTGGTCGGCTGTTAATCCTCGGCGGCGAAGGAACGGCTCAGTCGCCCTGGAACCGCTCGGTGAGCGACTTTGTCAACAACGAAGGCTGGTTCGATACGATAGCCGATGGTCCAGTTCGGGCGACGGTTAAATTCAAGGCTGGCAGCGCGACCTTGACGGCGCTGCCTTCGTGGGTGATCTGCGCACCGCCCAAGTTCGCGCCAGCGCTGCGAAACGTAGTGACCCTTCGCGAAGTTTTGTTTCAGATTGCAGTTGAAAAGGGATGGCTGTCGATTCCCGACAAGCCTTCGTTCCGGTATGACATCTATCCGATCCTCTATCGCGCGATCGCGTTACAATGGCTGCTGGATGCAGCTGGATCAAGTCACGATGTCATCGCCGATACGTTCCCACCCGCGCCGATTGTCGACCCGGCGGATCTGTTCAGCCGACTTCGGAATCCCAATCCTGGCTCGAACGGGCCGGGAATGAATATGCCTCGGCTGTTTGACGACGAAAACGGCTGGGTTCGCACGGGTGACCGAGGGTTGGCGTTCACGAAGTCGATGTACGAGATGCTCCGTCGTTGGAGCGTCG
>JBGSXT010000520.1:0-3622 GCA_041751295.1 Mariniblastus sp. | reverse complement strand
AACCAACAGGTAATTCGACGAGACCGGCGAAAATGGTCCGACCCGATGCAGCAGGAACGGAGTCAGAAACGGAAACAGAACGATCGCAACAAAGGCAAGAGCCGCCAGCAGCCAGACCACATCGACCCAATCCCACTTCTGTCCATGTGACATGGAATCGCTTTCTGGTGCAGTTTCGTTTTTTGTCGGCGTGCCAAATTCTGTTGCTGGCCCGCCATCGGCATCAACAATACGCGGACCATTTCTGGCGAGGTGCTGGATGCAGTAGTCGTTATTCTTGCGGAATCAACGACACGACATCGGTGATGTCAAGCAGTCCGAGGGGACGTCGGTTGGCATCGACGACGGGCAATTCACTCAGATTTCGTCGGGCCAGGGTTTCAACTGCGTCCATTGTACGCGTTCCGCTGCGAACCGTCACGGGCGCGCGGGTCATCACGTCGTTGATTGGACTGTCAAAGAAATTATCCTGCTGTCGCTCGAGCAATCGGGCCAAATCGCTGTCCGTGAACAATCCGCACAGCTCGCCCCGATCGTCAACCACCAGAATTACGCCCACTCGACGTGTTTTGCCTCCGGATCGTATGTAGATATCCCGAATGGTTTCGCTTTGAACGGCGACGCGGCATTCAATCAGTGGTCGCATGATGTCATCGACCAGTGACAACTGCTTTCCGAGACTGCCACCCGGATGAAACTTGACAAAATCCTGAGGCTGGAAATTGCGAGTCCGGGCCGCGATCAGAACCAGCGCATCACCTAATGCCAACATCACAGTCGTCGTGGTCGAAGGAGCTAATCCCATGTAACAAGCTTCACTAAAGTTGCCGTAGTCGAGAACCAAGTCGGACAGCCGGGCCAATGTCGAATTCGATTTGCCCGTCATGGCAATGATCGGAACCTGAAATTGTTGAATGCAAGGCAGGATCTGCAGCAGCTCGGACGTTTCTCCGCTGTTGGATAATGCCAACACAATGTCCTGGCGGCCAACCCGGCCCAAGTCCCCATGCCAGGCTTCAGCCGGATTGAGAAAATGACTGATGGTTCCCGTGGAAGCGAACGAGGCCGATAGCTTTTGACCGATCCAGCCCGCTTTTCCAACACCAGTGACTATCAGTGCTCCCTCACATTCCAGAATCATTTTGATCGCGTCATGAAAACTGTCAGGAACATTTTTGGATAATTTTTCCAGCGCCGCTGCTTCCTGCGCGATCACGTCACGAGCTTGTCGAAGCAGATCAAACTTCAATGGTTCTTCGTCAGGTCTTCTGGAGAATGTCGGAATCGTTTGTGAACGGCCCATTACGCGGCTACCTCCAACGCCAAATTTCGTAACCGCCGATAGACGGAACAACGTGAAATCAATTCTGCATGGGTGCCGCAATCGACCACTCGTCCTTCGGCCATCACCAGAATTCGATCGACCAACTCCAGCGTCGCCATTCGATGGGTCACAATCAGGGTCGTTCGACCCTTCATGAATTCGCGCATGGCATCGAGAATCAGCTGTTCACTCTCGGTATCAATTTGGCTCGTCGCTTCGTCGAGGATCAGAATTCTCGGATTTCTGAGAATTGCTCGAGCCAACGACAGTCTCTGGCGCTGGCCACCCGAGAGCTTATTGCCATGTTCGCCAATCTGCGATTCGTATCCCATCTCCAATTGGGAAATGAACGAGTGGGCATGGGCCCGTTTGGCCGCCGATTCGATGTCGGCAATCGTTGCTCCTGGCGATCCGTAGCTGATGTTGGACGCGATGGAATCACCAAACAGCATCGTTGTTTGTGTGACGTAACCAATGTCCTCTCGAATGTCCTTCAGGCTCAGCTGCTTCAGGTCCAGGCCATTGATGGAAATTTGTCCACTGTCCGGATCAAAAAATCGTGGCAGCAGGTTGATTAAAGTACTCTTGCCACAGCCGTTTTGACCGATAATCGCCAACGACGAGCCGGCCGGAATTTCAAACGAAACATCGCGTAAGACGGGCAACCCAGGTTCATACGAATAGTAAACCGAGGAAAATTTGATGCTGCGTGAGGATGGCGACAGCGATCTGGGATTGACGGGCTCCATGACCTGCGGACATTGATCGATGATCGGGAACACCCGATCTGCCGCGACGATGCCGCCCTGTAGTTCCGTATAGACATCGCCCAGTTTGCGAAGTGGATCGACGGCACCGATCAGGAACGCAAAAAAAAGTACAACCTGGCCGAAATCCATCGGCATCTGACTCATCCGGATGCCAAACAAATGCGTCTGCTGGTTGAGAACCAGATATCCACCTGCCAGAACCGAAAGTCCGATTACCAGCACGCTAAGCAATTCGTTGTTGGTTCGAGATAATGCGTTGTACAATGCGATCCGCATCGCCTTGCGATAAACGTCACGGGCAATCAGCTGAAAGCGTCCCGCTTCGTAAGGCTGCATGTTGTTGGATTTCACAATTCTCAAATACATCAACGCCTGATATAGCCGATTCAGCAGGTTGGCCGAATCCTCCATCGCCCGGCGACTCGCTTTCTTGGATTGGCGTGCCAAAGCGACCATGATCGCCATCGCTACCGGGCAGACGATCATGGAAAACAGCAACAGTCGCCAATTGACCCATGCGGCTCCCATCAGGCAGGCGCCCATTTTCATCGGCTCACGAATGGTCTGGCCGTAGAGTGTCCGAATGGCGCCGCCGATGGCCATGGTTTCTCCGCGAATCCGATTGATCAGGTCGCCCGTTCCCTTGACGCCGATTTCCGACATTTCCATCCGCAAAACATTCTGAAAGATCTGATTCTGCATATCCAGAATCGTTCGTTGGCTGACGCGCGCCACCAAGTACATGTTTCCGGCCAGAAAGACTCCCCGCGCAAACGTACCCAAAATCATGAACAGGACCACGAGTTTTAGAGTTGCAAACGGATCATCGGGAGCATACGCCTGAATCCACGGTTTGAGTTTATTGGTTTGATCGATCTTTTTTTGCTGCAGATTGATGCTGCCGGTCAACGAGAATATTCTGGTTTCGATGGCAGCCCGTGCATCATCTTCAGCGGTTAATCTGTCGTTGCGGCACTGCTCAAGTTCCAAGTTCCGGTCAGCAATTTCCTGTGTCGACTGGGCAATTCGATCATTGGCCCATTGATGCAGCGATTTGTTATGCAGAACCACTTCGATGAACGGATATACGGCACCCAGGTTGGCACCCCAGAACACGGCGACGAAAAAAGAAAAGACAATCGAAACAGCCAGCGACCAGCGATATTTGAGTGACATTCGCAATGCACGCCGAAGACTTTTCATGATTTTTTTGGAAAATCCCTTTGATTGTGTTGGAACGGGTTTGCCGCCCGCTGTTTCAAGACGCTTGACGCCAGTTTCCTTCGTTGTTTCGTCGATTCAAGATTCCCGGTACGATTTGCTGGCTTTGTTTGCCAGGAACATACGAAAATTGAATGGCAACCTGCCCATTGATTGTTGTTGAAGCGACTTTGCGAAATCCGGCTTTTTGAAATGCGGACTGCGCGATCAGATTTCCCGATTTGAGACGGGAGATGATCTGGTATTCCGGATATTTTGCAATCACTTCTGCGCTGGCCGATTCAACAAACGCTGTTCCCAAACCGCA
>JBGSXT010000519.1:0-5494 GCA_041751295.1 Mariniblastus sp. | reverse complement strand
GGTGGAACCTGTCATTTCGACCGATCCATTCAACCCTTAACTTGACGTTAACAGAGAAAACAGATTGTTCAAAGCGCTGGATTTCAATGGAATCAAATTCTGGTCCTGGCTCGAACCAGGCGTAAATATCAACCGCCAAACGCTGGCGAAGTCCTCGCGCGACTTGAAAGTCGCCAACGGATCGTCAGCGAAAACTGCTGTCGCCCGATAGAATTGGGAATTATCATCGGACCGGTCGAACAATTCCGGGTTGTCTGGAAATTCGGATGTCCACGAGCTGAGCGCCTCAAAGGAGCTGAAGTAGGCATTCTGCGCTGGCACCGCTGCGGCAATCGCTTCGTCGCTAGCCCAGCTATGGGCGATCTCCCGCGTGATTTCCAATTGGTGACGGACTTGTTGGGCAGGATCCGTTGCATCGAAATCCTGGATGCGAATCTGACGTTCGCGAACCGTTACGAATTCCAGCTGGCCCGTAACCGGGTTGATTCGGGTAATGGTTTGCGTGTCTAGCGTATTGGTGCCCAGCCTCAAAGATGCGGGCAGGTCCCGAACCTTGATAAAAACAATCGGCAGGTCAGCGATCGGATCTGTCAACAGTCTGCCATTTCCGGTTCTGAAATGAAGTAGTTCAAAACTCGAGTCAACAACTTCCAATTCCTCGGTCGACCATTGCGAATTCGAGTTTCGGAAATTGATCTGCGCATCGCGGAATCCAAAATCAGCGACCAGATCGTTTTCGAAAGTCAGGTACCGATCGGAATCGGCTCCTCCGCGCAACGTGTCAGCTGCGCCAGGACCGCCAACCAGTGAATCCAACCCATTGTCGCCAAACAGCTGATCGGCCCCCTCGCCACCATAAATTCGATCGTTGCCATCTCCGCCACGAAGGACATCGTTGCCGAAGGAGCCCCGAACGACATCGTCTCCATTGCCACCAAGCACGCTATCATTGCCGACATCGGCATTCAGAATGTCTGACCCGTCCTGTCCCGAAATCATGTCGTTTCCGCTGCCGCCGGTGATCACATCATCGTTCGCTCCCCCGAAAATCTCGTCATTGCCATCACCACCATCCAGCGTGTCGTTGCCGGCGGAACCGACCAGCAAATCGGCACCCGCCCCGCCGTTGAGCAAGTCATCCCCCACATCGCCGTAAAGTTCGTCGTCGCCATCGCTACCATCGAGTTCGTCGATTCCGAAACCACCAAACAGCCGATCATTGCCATCGTCTCCAACCAGAAAATCATTTCCGGCCAGTCCAAACAGCAAATCATCACCAGCCCCGCCCAACTGGGAATCGTTTCCGTTTTCCCCCATCAGTTGATCGTTGCCATTGCCTCCTTCCAACAAGTCGTTTCCGTCGCCACCGATCAGCAGGTCATTTCCATTCTCGCCGAACAGCTGATCGATTCCTTCGGCACCGAACAGTGAATCGTCGTCGTCACCACCCCGCAGCACGTCATCCCCTTCTTGTCCATAGATTACATCAATACCCGTGCCTCCCATGACAGTATCGTTGCCGCTGCCGGCAAAAATGAGGTCGTTACCCGAACCGCCAGAAATGATGTCATCCCCGGCCCCCCCCTGAATCTCGTCCCGTTCGCTGCCACCATCGATAGTATCGTTGCCATTCCCGCCGATGATTTTATCCAGACCGACGCCGCCACTGATCAGATCGTTGCCATCTCCACCAAAAATGTCATCATTGCCATCGCCGCCGCTGATGGTGTCGGTACCGTCATTGCCAAACAGGATATCGGCCCCGCTACCGCCATCGAACGTGTCATCGCCGTCTTGCCCGAAAATTTCGTCCCGCCCCGCTCCGCCATTGATCGTGTCATTGCCGGTAAAGCCCTGGATGACGTCATTCCCGTCTCCGCCTTCGATCATATCATTCTCTTCGCCGCCAAATATTCTGTCGCCCCCCGCATCACCGAAGATCAGGTCTTCGCCAGCGTTGCCGAACAGAAAATCATTGCCATCGCCGCCTCGGATTTCGTCATTACCCTCATTGCCTCGTAGTCCATCCTGACCACCATTGCCGATTAGAATGTCATCGCCACTGCCACCAAAAAACCGATCCGCCAGGGGACCGCCGATCAGCGTATCGTTTCCGGCATTCCCCAATACCCTTGTGTCGACTGCCGCATTGTTCGTAAACGTGTCGTCCCCATCGAAAGCGTGAAAGTCGACCCGCAAGACAAGACTTCGATCAAAGGACTGGAAATCGACACCAGCCAGCTCGACATCCAACGTCGCGGCGGAAAAATTGCTGACCAAAACGCTGTCAGCCAAATCGCTCCCCATCACAGTCACGATGCCCGTGCCCCCATCAAAAGAGATTCCTGCCAACAGCTTTCTTGCCTCCAACGAGGCGTAGTCAAATTTCGATAGACTCGATTCCTGTCGGCGGCTGGAAGCAGGGGTCCGGGAACGAAAGGTTGGCATAATAGAACTCCAATTGAATCAGTAGATCTGCGGTCGCAGCAGGGTGGCGACCGGTAATCGGCGGGAATTGCATTAAAAAGACCTTCCTATGTTTTATACAGAGAACGCTCCAGTTGCAAATGTTGTAATCGCCAAACGCTGAAAAAGCGTTGTTTTTGATACCTGGTCACTGGTACACGTTGAAATATCCTGCTGCTCGGGCGGAGACGTCGTTCCGACCGTACATCGCCCTTAATAGATTTGACTGAGCCGTTTGCCCATCGTGGTAACAGCCTGATTCTCGGTACTCGGTCGCATCGGCGTCCAGGGTCAGGACCCGAATACTTCGGTCGCGGGGATCGACGATCCAGTACGGGGAACAGCTGGGCAATTTCCCATGGTGAATCACCAAGGTGACTTTTGGGAACGTCGAATGACATTTTCGGGTACTCCCGTCACTTCGAAATGGGTTGCCTGACGACACCAATAATAACAGACCCCGCGACGCCCCAGTACCCGATTTCATTTTCAGCCCAAAGGTTTCCCAAACGTCTTTAAAGGACCTGCAGTTCAGCTGCGGGGGGTGGCCAAGCGATTATTGTTTGAACAACGCCTGTTCGCGGTGAAAACAGTGATCCTGACCAACACGCGGTTCGAACGACGGAAACCGGCTGTCTCCGATATGAGCGCCAATCCCACCTCCAGGGACAGGGGGTCAGACCCCGACGGTTCGGGGATAGGCTCTAAGCCAGTGCTGCTGGGTGTTGGTTGGCATGATAGACTGATTTGGCATGGCTGCGTTGATGTAAGCAGCGCAGCCAACGACGAACGCAGAAATCGATTTCGGTTCCTTGATCGCGTGGGATGATTCGCGGTCATGCATTCGCCACGGTCAACGATCGACGATAAACGAAACAGATGCACGACAGGGCTGACGAAGGTTTGAATCGCAAGACGTCCCTGACCAGGCGCCGTCTCGGCAAACGCCTGTTGGCGGTGGTGGCTTTTTTCGTTTTTGCCGCCAGTTTTTGCGCTTGGTTGTACTCGATTTTCGATGGCTTTGTCTATCAGGATGTTTACTTTTCGATCGTGGGTACCAGCATCTTTTTTGGCGGATTTTTCCTCGCCTTGTTCCTGGCGTTAGCACCTTGGCATCCGCTGTGGCGAGCCACATTTGCAGGTGCGGCCATCCTGCTATGGTTTGTCATGTCCTATGCCGGATTTACCGTCGCTAGAAAACTGACGTCGCCTGAATTTGCGCCTGATGATCAATTCCTGTTGATTCCGATGGCGATCGCTGTGGCGAGTTTCCCGGGTCTGTTGTTGAGGTTTTTTCGCGGTTGGTCGGTGCAGCCGGATTTCCTGGGCAATGAACAGAAAAATGCCAATGTCGGCCTTACCATGCGGAAACGCGTCCGGGAACCACTGTTTGGAATCGGTGCACTGGTGTTTTCAGCGGCGGTTTTCTTCTTTGTTCCAAAGGATAGTAATCAGGACTCCTGGTTGATCACGACCCTGCAGGCAGGGCCATTTCTGTTCATTGCCGGCTTCATTGTCCTTGTATGTTGCATTCCGTTGCTGAAAGCGGGCAACTACCTGTTTTGGTCGGCGTTCGCAATCATAGCCGTCGTGGTGCTCATCGCACCGGGCATTGCCATTCTGTATTTCGTGGCCAACTCTCCTCAAACTCCATCATTGGAATTCTTTTTCTGGTCGACAGAGTTTGTGCTGAGCGAAGTCCTGCTGGGGAGTCTTGCATTGTTGTTTGTCTCGACGACGATCGGCATTCGAATGACGGGTTATTCGTTTTATGCTCCGCCAAAAAAGGACGTAACGCTCTCGCACCAAACCCAATACGGGCGGAATCTGAAACCGCACCCGCTGGATTGACAGTCTTGAACCGTCGCTGCGCGACCGCTTCCAGAACAACAGAACCAAAAGAAATCGACATTCAAAAAACTTTTTTGATTCTACCCTTGACAATATTAAGACCGTCGCTGACACCATTCAAACGATGAACACAACGTTCGGTTATTACTCCGGCCCCCGTTGATTCCCCAAATGAATCAATTTGCAGGCAGTCACAATTTGCTGCCTTCAGTTAAACAGTCAACAGATCCACGAACAAGCTGACGTCGAGCAGGTCACCACTCCGTCGCAGTTGATGTCCGCCTGGATGATGTAGACACCGTTGGATTCGGTTTCCCGTCAGTCATTTCGAGTCGATGACGCGAAGTATCGCGGAGATGATCGCTTTCGAGATCTTATTGTGAATTTGTTGCGAGACTGGGGAACTTCGTTGACCCTTTCACTCTACTCCAAAGCAATCGTTTTCCTGCTCGGTGGAATCGAAGTTGCCGAAACAATGCTGCCGCTGAATCGCGATGCATTCATATTGGCAACCAACGTTTCCAACTTGCCAGCTCCGACACAGCCTTCAAGTTGACTGCTATGAATAAGGACACCGACGGCTACCAGAACCAACTTGCTCGACTCACCAACCACAGCCCGCTTCGAGCGATCCATTGGATTAACATTGAGCACCATACCGTTACCTTCAACACGATCCACCGTAACTAACTCAGAGATTGGCAGGAAAATGGAGGTAGGAAAATAAAAACCTGACATGCTCCTGCTCTTCATTTTCCTACCTCCATTTTCCTACCAAAATTCACCGCACGAACGAGAACCCGATGAGAAACATGACACTAAAATTTCTGGCAAGCTGGCTGATCTTTCCAATTGCCATGATCACATCGGCCCAAACGCCGACCGAACGTGCTGAGTTGCCGATTCGTGATCCGATATTCAAAGGGAAAACAGGCAAAACCTTTGAAGATTCGACGCCCGATTTTCCGCAGGGAGTCAAAGCCCCCGATGGTGCTCCGAACGTCGTTGTGATCCTGCTGGATGATGTCGGCTTCGGTCAACCGGACTCGTTTCTCGGCAACTGAGACGATGGACGTCGGCATGGACCTAGGTGCGACAGTCACGGCGGCTTAACGCGATCAAGCACCGTTCGCGTTCACTGGGAACATCGACAGCGTGACTGTCGAAGTTTCATCGA
>JBGSXT010000518.1:0-5591 GCA_041751295.1 Mariniblastus sp. | reverse complement strand
GCAAGACTCATGGATTCGGCATGTTCGACACTCTGGAAATTCTTGGACGCGACCGCTCCGTCAACCGCATCCGCCTGGCACTGGCTCGCGTTGCCCGTAGCCGCGATTGAAACGACATGCCGATATGTTTTTCAGATTAGTCGATTTCGCAATTCATTAACCGAACCGCGACGTGTTCTGCATTCTTTTCGCAGGCACGGCGTGGGCTGCGGCTGGACCGCGGAAGATTCTGCTGCGATCGGGCGGGCGCGAAAATCGTTGACGGTGAATGCTGCGTTCGGTGCTTCGCGGCGTGGGAGAATTGTGGAACCTCGAACTGCGGGGTCCGCAGAGTTCCCCAGATCCACCCGCAGCTACCTGTGTTGGCGGTTATCGCCGCTTTTAGGCGTTGCCCGATAGCTGGCTGACAAGTCCACCAAAGGTGCCAATTCTCGGGGATTTAAGAATTTCCGTTCAAGAACCCTAAAACCAAAATGCATTGTTTTTCGGATTGTCTGCGTTTGGGACGAAATGGCAATCTTCAAAACCGGGCCGTCAGTATTTGAATTAGTGGTCAAATGGCATTCAATGCCTCGCAAGTCATGACGACCAACGAAGTACAAATTCGCCGAAATCCGCGTGGAGCCCGGCCTGATATTGCAAACAACGGGAATGGTTTATAATACGGATTGGACTCCATGAGTCTGCTATTCATCCTGGAAAAAATTACAGCGGAGCGATAAACGATGCGAAGTTCCATTTCTATACTGACCTTGTTGACGGCAGGTTTTTTGGCTCATTTGTGCCTTGGACAAGACGATTCATCATCGCCTGATAAAAAGCCATCCGGAAATCTCGATGTGACGATCGAGTTGATGTCGAGCATCATGATTCAGCTGTACGAAAAAGCTGAACCCTCGGATGAACAACGCACTAAAATCAGGCAAGTCATCGAAACGAATATCCCGGCGCTGGTTCGCGCACGCGACCGGTTGCAGACCATGTTTACGCCGGCGCAGCAGAAGACGTTCAACGCCGCCATGAAACTGGCCAATAATGCCAAGTACACACCGGACAAGGCCGAGGCCTATGCCTTGAAAAAACTCAAATTACCGGAAAACGAATTGCGCGAATATATTGAAACAAGAGAGAAAGCAGACGCATTGCAGAAAAAAATGGACAGCGAAATTGCTGCTGTGCTGTCCGATGAACAGAAAGCAAAGTTGCCGCAGTTTCAAACCGAGGTTGCAAAAACTTCGTTGATGAAATTCAAGCTGCCCAATATGAAGACGCAAAAGGACGCTCGAACTATTTGGCAGGAATTGATGAAAATCAAAGGTGCCACTGAATTCAAGCCGGACGTTACGAATCAGACTGTCGAATTTCGGGTGCCTAACGGCACTCCGATTAACGAACGGTTGGCCGAAATGGTCAAAGCCGGTAACGCATTAATCACTGGCTGGGAAGTCATTCCGATCGATGCAAGTGCTGAACAGAAAGGCAGTAATGCCAAAGCGAGTGGCAACTCAGACAAAGCCGCTGGGGCGGATGGAACCGACGGATGATCCAGCGCGCGAACGCGGACTTGTTGGTTTCGATACAGTAAATCGTGTGGAGAGTCGGACGCTTTCGTTTTGAAATTCGAGCCAGAGCAGGACGCTTGGGCTGCAAACTCCCGAATGATCGAAGCAGAAATCTTATTGGCTAACGATTGCACAATACTGTGATCGATCGGGAATTTCGCGGATCAGGGACTGGAAGTTGATGGTGAGTTGAAAAATCTCAAACGGATAATCGCGTTTTCCCTGCTACTGTTCTGCTCGGTAATGGTTTCCGAATCCAATGCCTGCCAATCAGGTGCGCAGGACGATTTTTCAGCGCGCCTGGCTTCGCTGAAAACGCAGTTGGAGAGTGAGTCGGACCTCGATCCCGCCAAAAAGCAGCAGGTCGTGTCGCTACTCGATGCAGCCGATGCCACTCTCACGGCAATCCAGGATCTGCAGCAGCGCATCGCTGAAAATCGCGATCAAATTGATAGCGTAGAACAGGATGCGCAACGTACTATCGAAGCGATTCAGCTGTTGAAACAACTTGAACCTCTTGCTGTCGATGAAACCATCCCCTTGACCGAATTGGAGAAAGAAACCGCCAAGGTCAGGAAGAGCTCGGACGAACTAAAAACTGAATTACTGGCGATTGAATCAAAAATCAACAACCGGATTGCACGAAAATCCGAACTGAATTCCCAGTCTGAAACGGCGGATCAACGAATTGCCGAGTTCAGCAGCGCGCTGCAAACCCTGCCTGAATTGGATCAGTCCCTGCTGGCCGAAGCGACCAAACTGGACGTGGGCGTCCAGCTGGCCCGAGCTCAAAATCTCAAGGCAACAACTGAAACTGAATTGCAGCGGATGGACGCCGAAGAACGAATCAACTTGTTGCGATCGCAACGGGACCTGCTCGCAACCGAACTGGCTCGACAGCAGGATTATCTGTCCAAGCTTGATGAAACGCTGGCGCGAAAACGGAATGAGAGTGCCGAAAAGAAAACGGAAGATGCCAAGCAGAAACAGCTTGACGCCAAAAGTGAATACCCCCTCTTGTCAGCAAGTTTCGGGATCAACACCAAATTGGCCGATCGACTGGTTGAAGTTGTCTCTCAGGCCACGGAAGCCAAGAACCAGAGTGACGTCTTCAAGACCGATCTCGAACAGTTGAACATTCTGTTTCGCGAGACGAAGACCCGGGTCGAATCGCTTGGCTCGTCGGGCTCGATTGGACTTTCCGGATCCGCAGGCGCCATGCTGCGAAAACGGAAGGCCGATTTGCCGGATGCCCATAGCCTGTTGGTCGACGCAAATCAGGTCAAGGCGCGAATCGATGAGCTGCAATTCGAAATTTTCGATGTCGATCAGCAACTCGCCGAATTATCTGTCGAAACCATTCGCAGCGAAATCCACCAGGCCGAGGGCAAAGACCTGACTGCTTCGCAACTGGCCGATCTGGACGATCCCGTCGAAGAGATCATCAAGGCACGTAAGGAAACACTTGAGGCTCTCTCGACCAGCATGAGCCGACTGTTCGAGTCGCTGTTCTTGCAACAGACTTACGATCAATTGATTCGCGAACTTGCTGGC
Source organism: Mariniblastus sp. (assembly GCA_041751295.1). Taxonomy (GTDB): domain Bacteria; phylum Planctomycetota; class Planctomycetia; order Pirellulales; family Pirellulaceae; genus Mariniblastus. Next base: position 2,475 of record JBGSXT010000518.1, on the reverse strand, counting down.
CAATTTCGAGAATATATCAACGAACGGATTCTCTGGATTCGCAGCAATAACATGCTGTTCTCCGAACTTGAAATTGACGAAAACGACATCTCTGTTTTCAACCTAGCTACCTGGACCGATGCGTTGCGTAGCAGCTGGTTGGAGATTCTCAAGTCTCCCTTTGCCTTTTGCCTTTGGTTGTCGGCAATTCTGCTGCTTTTTCTCGGCAAACCACCGCTTCGAACTGAAGTCGATCGGATGGGAGAAATTGCAGCGCGGGGTTCCTGTGACACGTTTTGGCCAACGGGCCGGGCAACTTTCCTGACATTGCTGATCGGTCTCATTGGGCCATTGATTCCGCTTGGATTAGGAATCGTGTTGGGTATTTCGCCGGCCACCTCAAACATCCTGTTTAACAATTTGGGTTCGGCGCTGCTGGCGACGGCCGTGTTTGCGATTCCCTTCGAAGTACTGCGGCGGATGTGTCGGCCCAATGGATTGGCGATCATGCATTTCGACTGGTCGAAACAGGCTGCGACGGTCATCCGCGCCAATCTGACGTGGTTTACTTTTCCCGCGTCGGTCATCGTATTTTTTGTGACGCTGCTGTTTAACATCGATTCAACCCACCGCGTCGATCTGGTCGAACGGGCGCTGTTTATTGCCGGGTTGATCGGGGTGGAAGTTCTGGTCTATCGCGTATTCAATCCCTCGACTGGTTTCTGCAGCCGATATCTGGCCGCCAGCCAGCGGTCGTGGGCCCATCAAACTTCGGCGCTCTGGTTCGGAATCATTCTGGCAATTCCACTGCTGTTGGCCGCGCTGACGTTTTTCGGATACTACTACACCGCCTTGAATCTTGCGCGATGTGCGTTCTGGACATTTGTATTTGCCGTGATCGCAGAGATCACGCGAGCCCTGATCAAGCGATTTATTCTCGTTCGACGGCGGCATGCGCATATTCAGGCGGCACGTAAGAAACGCGAGGCGCAACTTGAGGCCCGTCGGGAGGAACAGCGCCGAAAAGTCGAGGCGCAGAAGGCGGCCGTGGCTGTCGAAGGTGGCAGTCCGGGACTGTCAGACGCGCAAACCGTGGCGTCGGCCGGCGTTGCCAATCCGGACTTGCTAGCGGACATCGAACCGGAGTTGGACATTGACGAACACGCCCTGCAAGCGACTAAACTTGTCAACATGGCCATGATTTTCGTGTGGGCGGTAGCGCTTTGGATGATCTGGATTGACGTGTTGCCCGCGATGAAAGCGCTCGACAGTTTCACCGTCTGGTCGACCGGCAATTCCGAAATCGCATCAGCAGCTGATAATGAGTCAGCCACACCCGCGGTGGAATCGGATATTGCCCTGCTGCGTTCGGGAATCGGGACAGCTGACGATGCCGGACAAATTGCTGATGGAACCGCAAATCGCTCACGTGTTACCGTGCGGGACGTGCTCATATTCCTGTTGATCGGCATGGTTACACTGGTGTCCGCTCGAAATCTGCCCAATGCGCTGGAGATGCTGTTTCTTGAACAACTCCCCGTCGACCGTTCTGCGCGTTACGCGACCAAAGCGCTGTTCAGTTACTTCGTGATGATGGTTGGCGTGATCTTCGCCTTTCGTGCACTATCGATCAGCTGGACAAATGTCCAATGGCTGGTGACAGCGTTGACGTTTGGGCTGGCATTCGGACTGCAGGAAATATTCGCCAACTTTGTGGCCGGAATCATTCTGATGTTCGAACGACCGATGCGGATTGGCGATTGGATCACGGTCGATAATTTCACCGGCATGGTGACGCGAATTCGTACACGGGCAACAACCATCCGAAACTGGGATCGCAAGGAGTACATCATTCCCAACAAGGATTTGATTACTGGCCGGCTGGTGAATTGGACCTTGAGTGACGCGATCAACCAGATCGTCATTGATGTTGGAGTGGCTTATGGTTCGGATCTCGAGCAAGCCAAAGCAATTCTTTTCGATGTCTGCCTTAGCCACCCGCAGATCGTCAAAGAACCTGCGACCTATGTTGCTTTTGACAAATTTGGAGACAGCGCATTGAACTTGACGATCAGAACATTTATCAGCGAGATCGACAGACGTTTGCAGGTGATTGACGAATTGCACATGAGTATTGACAAACGGTTTCGGGAAGCGGGAATTGAAGTGTCATTTCCGCAGCGCGATCTGCATATCCGCAGCATCGATCCATCGGTCACCCGGTCGTTTGTAGTTGCGAAAAAAGAGCCGAAACAACGGCCCAGCAGGGCCTGATGCGAACTGTTATTTATTGTGGGGAAGGTGTCCCTTTCGGATCGGATACAGCCTGATCCGTGGAAGCGAATGGTGCCATGGCGAAGAAACGGAAATTGAGAAGGTTTCGCGAACTGCATCGGATCACGCCAGGCAGTCCGCCAGGCACGATCCGGACAAAAAGCGAATGGTTTTCCATTCATGTAATCGGCTTTAGCGGTACTGCCGTGGTTGAACAGGATG
>JBGSXT010000517.1:0-7835 GCA_041751295.1 Mariniblastus sp. | reverse complement strand
CCTTTTCTGCAGCAGCTAACCATTGGTCCTCGTTCATCAGGGTGCCCGACCAGATGATCAGGCCGGCCAACGACTCGGGATAGTTGAGAGCGACGTCCGTCGCCAACATGGCTCCCTGCGAAAATCCGCCGACGACAATCTTGTTAGCAGGCAGCTTGAATTCTTTTCGAACGTGGTCCACGACGCCAAATAGCTGTTGGCGTCGCAGCACCAACTCGGCGGGAACCGTCTGTCGCAATTCGCGAAATTCACCAGTCATCATCAGGGATTGGATTTTCTCAATATCGATCATCCACCAGGCCCGCGATTCGAAATGGGGATCAAGTTCGATCGGCGCATGGGGAAAAACAAAAACAATGTCCTTCAATTGAGGCTGGGAGCCCATGATCTCGATTGCAATCGGTACCAAATCGGTACCAGGTGCTCCGAACCCGTGACACAACACGACGGCACCCCGTGGATCAGTACTCAGTTTGGACTTGTTGACAACAGTGCAGGTCAAGTCGCCGATCTGTATGACATCACTCATGATTCCGATTCACCCTGAAAAAACCTGTAGCCACCGTTCACTGGAAGGATCTGTCCCGACACAAAACTGGCTCCCGGTGCAGCAAGCCAGACTATGGCCCGGGCCACGTCCTGCGGCTGACCCCAGCGATGCATCAGGGATTCGTTAACCGCCCGGTCATTCCAGGAATCTGACGCCGTGTTCCCCCATTTGGTTTTGATCCATCCCGGGGCGACACAGTTTACCCGAACCTGCGGTGCCAGCGACTGGGCCAGACTGCGAGTCATCGACATGACCGCCCCTTTGATCGTGGCAAACATTTCGCCACTGTCGCCGCTCATTCCCTGATGTGCCTGATCCCAGCCAATGTTCACGATTGATTTTTTTCCCGCCGGAAGTGAATCGGCAGTTGCCGATTCAAGCATCCTGCGCCCGAGTAAGCGGGACAGAATCAGTGTGGCTGCCACATCGACGCGCCAAAGATTGTCGAATTTTTCGAAAAAGGATGCGTCCGCAAGTGCACCGGTCAGCACGTCGACACCGGCATTATTGACCAGAATATCCAAACCACCGAACTGCTGCCAAACGGTTTCGGCAAATGAATCGAGCGAATCTAAAGATGAAAAATCGCAACAAACCGTTTTAACTGCGACACCGGCAATGGAAACCTGATCGGCAATCGAAATCAGGTTTTCCGATTCCGTGCGGCCATGCAGAATCACTCGTACGCCACGGCGGGCCAGTTCGAGTGCGGTTGCCGCCCCGATTCCGGTCGAGCTGCCTGTAATCAGCGCTATCTTTCCAGCTAGAGTATCAGCTCTATTCATCGATTACCGAACTGTCTGCTGGCCCGCCGGTACCTGTCGGCCCGCTCTGCGAAATCGAATCCGCATGTTCAGTTTCTACCGCAGCTGTTTCCGCCGGATCCAACGCCAACTCAAAGCAGGCTGCCTCCAACTCGCTTCGGACCAGCAGAAATCGGTCATACAAACAGATCGTATTCCAACAAACTCCGTCAATCGTCTGGACTTCGCCCAACTCCCGATATTCCTCAGGGGATGCGGCGATCAATTTCAACGCACCGTATTCGGTATGAACCAGCAAGTGATCGCCGATCAGCAACAGTTGTCCATTGCCGAAACGTCCCCGTTTGCGCCACACGCGACGGCCCTCCAGCTGGTCATCGCGAAGGTCACAACATTCCAGGAACCCATCGGAAAGCAAGTAGGCAAAACCGTCACGGATCACAGGGCTCATCATTTTGGTTTTGAATACGCGCGGGTTTTTCCAAATCGTGCGGGTAGTGATTTTTCCATTGCTACGAGAAAGTTCAACCAGTTCGCCACCCAATTGATAGGCCTTTGATAACAGAATTCGCTTGTCTGAAAGTGAAGTCACCTGCGAACAATTCGCGTCGGCGTTACTTGAGCCAGGCCTGATCGTTTCCCAGAGAACGTCGCCAGTATCCGGATCGAATCCCATCGCCGACGATTCAGCCACGAGCGTAATTTGTGTTTGACCGAGTAGCCTGGCGATTGCAGGAGATCCATAGGCAATCATGTTCTCCCCTCCACGCCATTTCTCTTGGCCGGTTTTTTTGTCTAATGCGATCAGCGTCGTGAAGGGGCCCCCCTGCGGTCCTCCACCAGGAACAATTACCATGTCCCCATAAATCAACGGCGATCCGCTGCGCCCCCAGGCAAGTGGTGAGTCTTCGAATTGGTAAGTGAACCCCTGACTGGACTTGTTTTCCGTCAATTCGATGTCCAGCATCTTGGTCAAGTCGACGCTCCAAATCAATGCTCCGTATTTTCCATCGAGGCATTCGACGACTCCTGTCGCCCCTTGGACGTAAACTCGACCTTCGTGAATGGTAGGTGTAGCCCGTGGCCCGGCTTTACCGAATGACATGGTGTCTTCGTGCCGGCGCGCGGCCGCATGAATCCAGATCAATTCGCCAGTCGCAACATCGTAACAGGTTACGCACTCGTCCTGGCCACGTTGTTCTTGGGTCACTGCGAAACCATTGACTGCCGAAAACCCGGACCAGCCTGCGCCGATTGGCTGCTTCCAAAGCAGCTTCGGTTGATGCTCTTTCCAATCTGCGTTCAGCACACGATCTTCAATGACAGCATTTCGATTGTTGCCCAGAAATTGGTTGAAATCCTTGCTGCCCGCTGTTGCCAGGTCGACCTGCGTTGCCGATGTGTCCAGCGGATTCTCGAATTCGAGTTGTGCAAATCTCGAATCAACGCGTACGAAGCCCAAGTCCCCATCAAAAATCAACCGAAAAAAATAAAAAAAAAGTGTCACCAGCGCAATGCAGCCCAAACCCAACAGAAATCGGGTCCTGAGCCCGCTGAAGAAGGTCAGCCAGATCAACCAAGTCAACCCGGTCACAAAGATCAACAGCAGCTTGATGATATTGACCAAACCCGGCTGCACGTTGGCAGATTCATTCAGCCAGTCCGTTGAAAAGAGCAAGACCACACAGATGCAAATTGCAAAAACGGTCCATAGCAACGTTTTACGTGGTGGACGAAAGCCGGATTCGCCGATTTCTGCGCTCATTTATCTACCTGTCAGCCTGGTTTATCCAGTTCCAAGTCGCCTTTGCGACAGTCGTTCTTTGATGAAAGACTCGCAATATACTAATGTTTTATTAGTACATCCGTTAAGGCGATTCCGAAATCCACGGTTTACATCGTGAGCCTACTGGGTATTTTGTGTGGTTTTAACCATTCCCATTCTGATTTGGCTGGTAAAATGCAGGTTGAACCCTATTATTCTTCCGGCGTTTTCGTTGGCTGAGAAGTCCATTCAGAGGCGAATACTTTTAGCCTCGGCGTTTGACAAATCATCTTAAATTAGTTTTTTCAGCATTAAGTGAGAAACAGAATGAATCGAGTTTTAACCATTGCGATCCTGTTGTTTTGCGTTGGCGTTGCGGGAAATCTGTCCTCGGAAGAAATCATCATTGAAGCAGACCGTGATTCAGGATTTTTTGATTTGGCGCCGGATAACAATTTTGGTTCGCACACCCATGTTCCCGTCGGTCAGGCAAATAATGAGCGAATCAATCGATCCGTTTTTGACTTTGACATTCTTGGCAATCTGCCCGATGGCGCGACGATCAATAGTGTAACTTTCCAATTTGAAGTTTCGCAACAGGGCGGGCCGCAGGGTCAGGCTGGAGTCAATTTTGATATTCATTTGGTCACTCGCCCGTGGTTAGAAGGAACAGGCACAACCGACGTTGGCGAACCTACCGGGGACGGCGCAACCTGGTTAAATGCTACCGATACGGAGCTTTGGACCACGCCCGGCGGTGATTTCTCGGCGACTATCAGTGGCTCGGTTTTCGTCAATGGACCGAGCAATTATTCAATTTCGTCGGCCCAATTGGTTAACGATATTCAGGCGATTGTCGACGGAAATCTGGATAACTTCGGATTCCTGATGAAAGCAAACACGAACGTACCGGGATCGGCGGCTCGTGTGACTTCCCGCGAAGGGGGCATTTCCGCCCGATTAATTATCGACATTGACGGCGATGTATTGTTGGGGGACATCAACCTGGACGGCGTGGTTAATCTCCAGGATGTATCCCCGTTCGTTGCATTGCTGACTACCGGGCAATTTCAGGCTGAGGGTGACATTAATGGAGATGGTGTCGTAAGTTTGACTGACGTGGCCCCATTCGTTGCGTTACTCAGTGGTGGCTAAAGGCAGCGGCCGATGAAAACAGGATGAGCCGCGAGGCCATTCGCACGGACGTAGTTGTCTGCATTTGCAGACGGCGATCGACGAAGTGATGCGTTGGACCTCCGTCGGCCAGCGTTGCTTTGAGACGACGCTCAATCAGTTACCCCGCGACGACAATGCCTCCCAAGCTGCGAGTTGAGTAATTCTCGATCGAACTATGCTCAATGACGACGCTTCATCAGCCTGCCTCCACAACGGCCAGGCAAGTGCATCCATGCGGACCTTGGACAACTACTTACGGACGTACATTCGTCGTCGGAATTGCTGCTTCGTCCAGGTTAGTAGTAGGATAGAATAGATATTCAGCCTGCGTTAGTCTTTCTGCAGCTGTGCGTATCAGGGCGGCAACCTGACTCTGTTTCAAACTATCTGTTATCATGATTCGAGTCCATATTCGCAACGATTTACAGGTCATCACGGAAGATTACGGTGATGAGCCTCTGGAATTCGGACGCAGCAAGGAAATTCACGATGGAACGGTGCCGGTCACCAGAATCTTTGTTCAGGACAAGTATGCGTCGCGACATCACGCGCGGCTGGAACCACGGGAATCGGGCGGGTTGCTGTTAAAGAATCTGAGCAATCGCAAACCAGTTGTGCTGGCCGATGGCGAAGAGATTTCCCCGGGCGAATCGCGCGCCGTCGATGGGAAATCGGTCTGTTTCTGGGTTGGCAAGACATGGGTAGAAGTTGAAATCGAAGCCGTGCCTCAAGAGGTCTTTGCGACCATTGCTTCCTCCGAAAGCGCCAGTGATATCGGTTCGTTTCGGCAGAGATTTGAAAAGATCGAAACTCCCACGATGGAAATCCTGACCCAATGGTTTGAAACGCTGATTTCAGTCCAACGGGCGGCTGCCAGTGCTGCTGATTTCTATCAACAGGCTGCCCAGGCGGCAGTTTCGCTGATTGGATTCGAAAAGGCGTTGGTGCTGTTGCATGAGGAAAACGGCTGGGTCGTAAAAGGTCAGAGTTCGCTGTATAAGGACAGTCCACCTAATTTCAGCAGGTCACTGTTACATCAGGTCGTTCAGGAGCGAAGAACGTTTTATCAATCAGGAGAACAGTTGCAGAGCATATCGGATGGTGGGTTGGCCGCTGCCTCGCCGATCTTTGATGCCAAGGGAGAAAGCATTATCGGCGCTGTCTATGGTTTTCGAATCATGGGTGGCCCAGGGCCGTCCTGCGAAGTCACGCCGATGGACGCCCAATTGCTGCAGACGCTGGCCAGCGTTGTGAGCCTGGGTATTGTTCGCATGCAGCGCGAACAGGAGGTTTCCATCCTGAGGATCAAGTTCGACCAATTCTTTTCTCCGGCCTTGGCCCGCGAGCTGGAAAAAGATCCAAGTCTGCTGGAAGGACGGGAGCGGCAGATCACCGTGATGTTTGGCGACCTTCGCAATTTTACCAGGCATGCGACCAGGCTGTCTCCGTCGGAAACATGTCAGGCGATTACGGATGTGCTGGAATGCATGACCGTTGCGGTCAGGCTCACGGACGGCGTTGTCGTGGATTATGCAGGTGACGGGATCATGGCGATTTGGAATGCGCCCAGTGACCAAGCCAATCACGCTGCGTTGGCTGCGACCTGCGCTCTAGACATCCTCAGCGAATTGCCCGCCGTCAGTCAACGCTGGCAGGATCGACTGGGTGTTCCGTTCCGGGTCGGCATCGGGATCAACACCGGCCAGGCATTGGTCGGCAATACCGGTACGAGTTACAAATTCAAGTACGGTGCGTCTGGACAATCAGTGAACCTGGCCAGCCGAATCGAATCGGCTACAAAACACATTGGCGTGCCCCTTTTGATCACCCAGTCAACCCGCCAATTATTGGATGAAACATTTCAAACGCGGAGATTGTTGAAAATTCGGGTCGTGGGGCTCGACGAGCCCGTGGGTGTTTATGAACTGCATGGTGATGACACCTCCGGTGCCTGGAACGTACGACGTGATTTATACGAACGGGCATTAACCCAGTTTGAGCAGAAGGAATGGGCCAAATCATGCCAGACCATTCAGCCGCTGCTGTTCGCCCGTGACGATGGCATTGGCGACCTTCCCAGTTTGATGCTCGCCGGTCGGGCGATCGATTGCCTCAAATCCCCACCCGGAAATTTTGAAGCGGTGATCGAACTGACTGATAAATGAACTGTCGGCCCGAGCAGTGGAATCTGTGCAACAGGTTCCCTCGTTGCCACGCGTATCTAACGTTTTTTCGGCAATTTCCCTTCGATCGTAAGGGTCGCAATTCCTCAGCAGGGTTGTTGAATTCGTGCCATTTTTTGTGCTTTTTCCTCGAGCGCCTCGTTTGCGATTCCCGTATAATAGGCAATGTAGTCTTTCCCAATGCGAAATTTACGCTCGCGGGTCGATTAATTGGCCGACCCAATTTGGTATCGGCTCTTACGTTTCATCACACTTGGCGACCGCCAATTGAATTTAGGCCCGATGGGAAAACATTGATATTCGCACCTCAGGTGATCGATCGGCGATCACAGGTTAAACATCGAGGATTAAGGGATGTCACCGCGACGCAGAATTAAACGAAACCATCAGTCATCCCATGCGAAAATTTCACGATCGCGGGCCAACGCCGGTTCCACGACGGCAATTGCCGGACCGGTGACGTTGAAACAGCTCGTGACCATAGCTTTTCTGCCAGCCTGGCTGGTTGGAATTGCTGTATTTGATCATGCGATAGCCGATTTTAATGATCAGCCAGTTACGGTTTCGATTCCAATCGACGTCCGGGGATTGCATCAGGAGCAGGATTTCAATAATAGTGACAATGCATTGCTCAGGCATAATTTGATACCCGATGCGGAAGGAAGCTTGAACGGTCGCATCAGGGAAATTGACGACGGGCTTGCGGGGATTTCCGGGATTGAAAAACTCGAAATCGTGTTGTTGAAACGGGGAAAAGTGCAAGGTAAACCGGCCTCAACCGACGCCAATGGAGATTTTAAACTCACCGAGGTCAGACCGGGAGACTACACACTGGTCGCGTCCGGGCCAAACGGATTTCTGGCCTATAGCGTCATTGTCCAAACCCGACAAGTGAACCCGGACGATGCGAGTAATGCCCCGCAACAAGTTGAATCATTCCAATATGTTTCCCTCTTCGAGCCAAGACCAATCCGAGTTGAGAATCAGGACCAATATCAGATTGATGCCGCCGCGATTCCACCCAAATTCACTAAACTGGGTGAGATTGTTTCGCGCCATTTGCCTACCGACTCCGAACTCTCGTTGGTTGAGAACATCAAGAACACAGACGTTCTCAAACCTCAGGAAGAAGCAGTGAAAGATGCCAGCGGGTTTGAATTCGCGCTCAACGACGAAGGGCAATTTAAGGGTCGCGTTTCGTCCAGTGCCGATAATGTGTCGGATATGAACATATTTCTGCTCCAGAACGATAAGCAGATTGATCAGACATTCGTCGATAAAAATGGTGATTTCATTTTCGGAAATGAAGAGGAACCAGTGGTTCCAGGCATTTACGCCGTGGTCGCCGCCGGAAACGACGGTTTCGCGGCGCTGTCAATTAAATTGATTTCTGCGGA
>JBGSXT010000516.1:0-2289 GCA_041751295.1 Mariniblastus sp. | reverse complement strand
AGACGGGCTTTCGCTTCGTCGATCCGCCCCAGCCGGACGAATTGCTGGCCCGACATGAAAAAGGCCGGGATGTAAGCGGGAGTCCGCCGCGTCAGGACCTCAAAAATTTCGAGACTGCGTTCATGCTGCCGGCAGTTGTCCAGTTCCATCGCCAGTGCATAAAGCAAAAATGTGTCATCGGGACTCCCCTCCAACAATTTTTCCAATTGTTCGATGGATGGCATCGGTCACCGTAAGGCATGGATGGTTCAATCAAGCCACGAAAATTGCGATTCGTATCCGTTCACGGGAAAAAAACAAAAATTGACGCCATTGTAGAACAATTGTCCCCAATGGTTCAGCACGCGCAATTGCTGGACTGGACGTCAACGCCGAACAATTGAGGACAATTGTTTTACAATGCCAAGCCGTGAACAGATACTGCGATTCTACCCACTTGGGGCACCGAATCGCATCTGTTATTTTCGTGGGCAGTTAAAAATGCAGTTTTTCGATAGCCGCCGTCAATGGCGATCAACATCATACACTTTAGTGAGAAAGCGAGAATCCCGTGGCAATTCGAGTCGCAATCAACGGCTTTGGGCGAATAGGACGATTGACATTCCGTCATATGATGGAGCGAACTGACGAGTTCGAAATCATCGCCGTCAATGACCTGACCGATAACCGGACTTTGGCGACCCTGTTGAAATACGACAGTGTTCACGGCCGCTTTCACGGTGACGTTTCATACGATAACGAGAATATTATCGTCAACGGCAAGAAAGTTCGGGTCTATGAAGAACGAAATCCCGGGAAACTGCCCTGGCGCGAACACCGAATCGATGTGGTTGTGGAGAGTACGGGAGTTTTCCGGGGTCGCGCAAAAGGTGACAAGCCGGGTTATGATTCGCACATTACCGCCGGTGCGGGCAAAGTAGTTCTGAGCGCGCCTGCCAAAGATGCTCCCGATTTGACCTGCGTGATCGGGGTCAACGATGACAAGCTGACGGGCGAAATGAAATACATTTCCAATGCCAGCTGCACCACCAACTGTCTGGCTCCCATTGCGAAAGTCCTGAATGATACATTTGGAATCGAATCAGGTCTGATGACGACCGTTCATGCCTATACGAATGATCAAATGATATTGGATCTACCGCATGAAGATTTGTATCGGTCGCGTGCTGCAGCTCTGAATATCATCCCAACCACAACGGGCGCTGCGGAAGCAGTGGGTCTGGTCATTCCTGAATTAAACGGAAAGCTGACCGGGATTTCCTTGCGTGTACCCGTTCCAGCGGGCAGCGTTGTCGATCTGACAGTCAATTTGGCCAAAGACGCGAGCAAAAGCAGTATCAACGCGGCCATGAAAGCGGCGGCGGACGGTTCGATGAAAGGGATTCTATTTGTCGCCGAAGACCCGCTGGTTTCATCCGATATCATTGGAGATCCACACAGTTCAATTCTGGCAGCGGATTACACTCAGGTCCTGGGCGGTACGGGCAGGATGGCCAAAGTTGTCAGTTGGTATGACAATGAATGGGGCTATAGCTGCCGGACGGCTGATCTGATCGCAAAAATCGGCGCGATGTAAATCTGGCCGGCGTTTCATCTCGAACAGTGATTACGCTTGCCAAACAGCGGCAGTCTTTTTCTGCATCCGGCGTATTGTCATGAATGACCAGAGCCACGAATTCAGCGCCTTGCCGTTACAGGTCCCCGACCGATTCGGCGTGTATCTGTGGTGGCCTCAGGACGGCACAGAATGGATTCATCCGGATGATGTCGATTTGGCCAGCGAACTGATTCCCAGTCGGCGAATTTTTCAACGGGTCAAAGAAGATGAAACCTGGTCACGACTGGTTTACGGCGAATGTTCGATTCGAGTGAAGCCCACAATGTGGTTAGAAGTCGAATCGGATGGATATCTGGTCGGCGACCGGGTAGAAATTCGCTCTCGAATGGGCCAACAACGACCGGCAATTGCCACCATTGAGGACATGTTTTGGAGCCGACAACAGAAAGTTGTCGAATACTTTTTGGCAACAAGCGGGACTGTTCTGCCCCTGCCTTTTCAGTTTGCGGACATTCAACCGGCTTTCAAACTCGACGAACCGATGTCGCTGCGGCAGGTTGAATTGGCAGCACGGTCGAAATTGCAATAGTTCTAAAAAACTCGCATTTTGCCGCAGCAGACGCACCTTGAAGGGCGTACGAACAATACGAGACCGAAGGTGACGATCAGAAAGAAACCGAGTGCAAAAGGAGGCAGGGGAACATTCATGTGAATGTCTTTTCGCCAACAGG
>JBGSXT010000515.1:0-4208 GCA_041751295.1 Mariniblastus sp. | reverse complement strand
GACCGGATTAATGACCACATCAATTTCGTCATAAAAAGATTCGACGCGATCGATGCGACCCAACAGGCGCAGATTACGGACTGGGTTCGTTGTGGCAGCGACATCGCTGCCCCGTCCATCTCCCTTTTCTTGCCGGCTGGAAGGGCCGACATAAATGCGGCCCTGATCGTCGGCATCGAACCAGTCGCAAATGGCACCAGCGACGACCAGTTCGCAGGTCTCATGATTCTTCGCCAACACCGCAGGCCAGGCGTAATTCAGGAAATCACGAATCGCCTGCCAGTTGGAAAAATTTTTAGATCCGATGTATCCAACGGCGATTTTTTTCGGGGATTCAGCATCCGCACTCACTTCCAGAAACTGGTCATCGCCGCAATCAACCGCATGTCCGACGGTTATAGTCTGCGTCTTGCCGCTGACCATTTCACGGAAAGTTTTGGCCTCATGTTCCTGGATAGCCATTACCGCATCGAATTTCTGCAATACGAGTGACTCTTCTGCCCGATCGATTTTCAACCAATGAGGAAAGCCATTGGCGAAAAACTGTTCGGCTCGTTGGTACAACACATCGTGCGTGTCGATCAGACAATGGATTTGTTTGCGCTGCTGGGAGTCAATGGCGTCCAACAGATAGGACGTTTTGATGTACTCGAAGATGATCGCGTCGGGCTGATTCGATACGACCACTTCACGAAAACGAATCGCCGCCCAAGGCCAACTGAAATCGTCTAAAGTCAACGAGCCAGGCCCATCCAGATTCTGGATTTGATCCTGATCGCGATTCAGCCAGTTACGTGCCTGGTGGATTGTTGCATCAGCATACCAGCGAATTCGATTGAACAATTTCGCTGGAGGTCGATCGGACGAGTTCTCAAATACCTCCATTTCGTACAGCTTGACGCATTCGCGATCAACGATACCGAGTTCACCAAGATAAAAAGCGCTGCACAAATGTCCTTCGCGTTTCAAAAACTGGTGCAGTGCAAATATTCGCTGCTCAGCACCCGACGACCGCAGCCAAAATGGTACGTCCGTGGCGAAAAGGATTCGTCGTTGAGTCACTCTGGTACTGCTTTCGAAAGAACGGAAACATGGCCATTTAAAACGGCCAAACGCGGGCTAACGCGGATTTCTGAATTTCAGTCAAATCCAGAATTCCCCGTCGCGCACATTTTAGCAGATTCTGAAGCTGTTGATCACTGAAAGTCGATTCTTCACCGGTCCCCTGGATTTCCACAAAATTCCCGCCGCCCGTCATTACGACGTTCATGTCCACATCTGCCACGGCATCCATTTCGTAGTCGAGATCAAGAACCGCTTTACCGTCCAAAATACCGGCGCTGACGGCGGCAACACTATCCCGCAGCGGGAAACGATTCGGATCGGGCAGCTCTTTCCTGATCGAATGGATCGCGTCGACAAGTGCCACAAATCCCCCGGTGATGCTCGCCGTACGTGTCCCTCCGTCCGCCTGCAACACATCGCAATCGACAGTGATTTGCCGAGGGCCAAGCGCATGCAAATCGGCAACAGCGCGCAGCGACCGACCGATCAGGCGTTGGATTTCAGTGGTCCGACCGTCAACTTTCTCGCGATCGCGGCGTTTGCGAGGGTTCGTGCTGCCGGGCAGCATGTTGTATTCCGCCGTGATCCAGCCTTTGCCGGATTCAGCCATCCACGGCGGCACGTTATTGTCAACACTGGCCGTGCATAGCACCACTGTTTCGCCACACTGATACAATACGCTGCCGGGCGTTTGATGGGTGAAGCGTCGCTTGATTTTAACCGATCGAATCTCATTCGATTTTCGGTTCATGATTAGCGTTCCAATTCCGTCAACATCCAAACCACCAAACCTTTCTGGGCGTGTAGCCGATTTTCCGCCTGTTGCAGCGTTGCACTGCGTTCCCCGTCGATCACCGACTGGGCAACTTCTTCGCCTCGACGGGCCGGCAGGCAGTGCAGAAACCGGGCATTATCGTTGGCAAAAGCAAATAGCCGTTCATTGACCTGATATGCCGCGAGGTCCTTCATGCGGCGTTCTCGCTCAACTTCCTGCCCCATGCTCGTCCAAACATCGGTGTACAGAAAATTGGCATTGTCGGCAGCCACAGCCGGATCTTCGGTCTGTTCAAACAGATCTGATTGGCTGGACCGTTCGCGGATTTGATGGCAAGTCGCCGCAGCGAATTGATAGGCCCGTGGTGCGGCGATACTGAATCGCACTCCCAGTTTGCAGGCCAGCTGGGCCAGACTGAACGCCACGTTGTTGGCATCCCCGAAATACGCGATCTTAACATTCTCGAGAGTTCCCGCGATTTCTTCGATGGTCATTAAATCCGCTAGTGCCTGGCACGGATGAGCCAAGTCGGTGAGTCCGTTGATGACCGGGCAACGACTCAAATGGCTGGCATTCACAACATCCTGATGCCGCTTGGCGCGAATCACCAGGCAGTCAATATAACTGGTCAGGATCGGAAAGAAATCGCGTGCTGGCTCGCGGCTGCCCCAGCCCACGTCGTCACCAAGAAACAGGCTGGCACCACCTGTTTGATAGGCAAGACTCTCGAAACTGACTCGCGTTCTTAACGACGGTTTTTCAAAAAGAAGCCCGATGACTCTCCGTTCCAGGACGGGGGGCCGAATACCCTGAAGGCAGAGTTTTTTCAGATCCGCCGCCACATCCAGGATGCGACGAATGTCCGCAACTTGGTAGTCAGACCATGTGATCAAATGCCGCATAGATTAAGCTCCAACCATTTGGATGCCCCGACCGGCCGTAGTAAAAATGTTCATCAGTATAGAATGACGCTGTTGGTTGTCGGCAATAATCAGTCTGACAGTTTCCTGGCCGATTGCTTTGCTGCAGTTCTTGACAATATATTCCATCTCGCGGGTCAAATGGGGCGTCAGCTCGTCAACTGCCTGTTTGCTCAATTCGAGTCGGCGTGAATTTAGACCAGTCCAATTTGCGAATTCCGGTGGAATTTCAGCGAAGGTGACGAGGATTTCGGCCTTCAATTGCATTGCAACTGTCGCTGCTGCTGAATCCGAGTTGACTAATAACTTCTGACCCACTTCTGTCAGACACATCGCCGGAATGAACGGAACCTGACCGGCGTAACATAAATTCTCAATCACCAATCGGTCGACCTGAGAGACTTGTCCGAAAGCACACAAGTTCAGGCCTACCTCAGGATTATTGGCTGCATCAATCTCTTGCCCGTTCAAAACTGGCGTGGACTCAAAATTCAACGTCATGGCACGCCCGCCGATCTTTTCAAATTTGTTGGCCAGATGCCCGTTCAATTCCACGGCAAACGATTTTTCAACGATGCCCATGATCGCCGCATGGTCCGATGACTTGCGATTCCTGTTGGTTGCATCGAAACCTGCGTTTTGCAATGCTCGTTGCAGGCACCGGCCCGGCCCATGAACAACCACGGTGCGAATGCCGACGGATTCCAGGAAGTGGATATCGATGAGCGCATCCTGCAGGGCAGTGGCATCGTCGATCACGTCCTGACAAAGGCTGACGACCACAATTTTGTCCCGCAACTGCCCAATCCGACTGAAGGCGTCGACCAGCGTCTGGGACTGTTCGTTTAGTTGATCCACGATAGTCATGGCTGGTCGTAAGGAACTCGATCCGGAAAACGGAACATCGTATGAAGGTTGCTATCAGTTTGCAACGTATATCAACAGCTGTCAGGCGACCGGCCGATGAAAATGTACCCGCAGGGCGAATCCGATCCATGTAAGACGAAACGCAAATTATGCCTGTCGGGCGAACTGCTAGTTCATCCGACGCAACGGCGTCCGATGCAACGCGGGGACAAAATACCAATTCTTTCTACATTGCCGCTCGCCTTAGTTAGCTGTCGAGGCAGGCGTGAGCTAGCGATTTCGCGACATACCAACGGCAGAAATCGGCAATTCAATCGATATATGTCAAGTTCGCAGATTCCTCTACCTTTGCAAAAATTACAGTGTTGTCTGTTTCAGTCGGTCAAAACTTCAAACTGAACAGGCATGTTCAGGAAAATAAGGCCTTACCGTCTGCGTTTTGTTTGAATACCGAACAGCGGCCCAGCCTTTGCTGATGCAAATGATTAACGGGGCAGGCAACTTGATGGATCAGGTACCTGTTCTAGCAGGATATCCGACTCCTTGGCGGTCGGAATGAGAAAAAATTGTTGGATGAAAGG
>JBGSXT010000514.1:0-9208 GCA_041751295.1 Mariniblastus sp. | reverse complement strand
AATTCAGCGCAAAGGATTCGCTGTTGGCAAACTGTCTTTCACGCTGTTTGAGGATTTTGGTCACGGCCCGTTTCACAGCCGCGTCATCGATCACCGTTGTGTCAAGGTTTTCGATCGTTTCCAACAGCACGGTTTTCGCCTTCTCGACGTCACCGTCTTCGGCAACTTCGGCCAGCGCCAACAGCATGCCCGGATCGTGCCCGGCAATCACTGTCGCGGTTGCCTGCGAAGCAATTCCAGTTTCAACCAACGACTTGTAAAGTGGTCCGGACGGAACAGCACTCAGGATTTCCTCCAGCACCTGGCTGGCGGCATAATCGGGATCCGCCGCCGACATGACGTGATAGCCGACACCGGCGATCTGGGTATCTCCGACCCGACTCAGCACGACGATCCGTTCACCATCCTGCGACGGCTCTTCCGTGTAGGTTCTGGGCAATTCCCGATCCGGGACTTCGAGCGAACCGAAATGTTCCTCAAGAAGTACGAGCGCTTTGGCAGAATCAAATTTTCCAGCCAAAACCACCATGATATTGTCGGGTTGGTAAAACTTTTTGTAAAACTCCCGCAGATTATCCACCGGCACCCGCATGATGTCGGTGCGATTGCCAATCGTCGTCTTGCCGTAATTGTGCCACTCGTAAGCCGTCGCCATGATGCGTTGGAACAGCACTGCCTGGGGGCTGTTTTCTCCCCGTTCGAATTCGCTGCGAACCACTGTCATTTCCGATGCAAGGTCTTCACCGCGAATCAGGGAATTGACCAATCGATCGGCTTCCATTTCGATGGCGAATCGCAGGTTGTCGTCGCCAGCCGGAAGCGTTTCGTAATAGTTTGTGCGGTCGAAGGACGTCGTCCCGTTCAGATTCAGAACACCCCGGTCTTTCAATAATGCGGGAATGTCTTCGTGTCGCGAAGTTCCCTTGAAAAGCATATGTTCCAACAGATGGGCCATGCCAGTTTCTCCGTAGCCCTCGTGACGCGAGCCGACAAGCACGGTTACATTGATGGTGAATTGCGGTTTTGAATTGTCGGGGAACAACAGAACCTGAACTCCATTGCTCAATTTGAATTCGGAAATCCCCTCGACTTCGGTGATCCGTTCCACGTTAGGCGGGAGATCGTCCGATGGCTGGATCGCCAACGCAACGGAAACGTTCGATGCAAACGCCAGCGTTGCCATGACAGCCGCCACGCGTACCGTCATGCTTGAAACAAACGGGTAAAAACAGTCGGACGGAATTATGGTCATGGTTTCTGCCTGTAGGAAGATTGGGGTCAGTTCAAAGGATCGCAAGCGACTCGGAAGATTTTGATTTTGTTTAACTGATTTTAACGCGGAGCAGCCCGTTCGGTAAGGTCCTTGGGGGATGCAGGCCAGGTGCATTTGAAATGTGTAATTCAACAACAGAAAGTTTGAACGAATCTTCGTTCGATCCTCAATTTACCGCCAAACTTTCTGAACTGATTCGAAATCGACGAACAACCAAAGTTCTAGCCCGATCGGGCCAACAAGTTCTGCATCCACAGGCTGAACTGGACTGGTTGAACAGAGTCGTTTTAAGCGCGGTCGCGGATGCGGGTTATGCGCCGTTCCATTATGATCGGAAAGAGAACGGCTTGGCGGAACCGTGGCGATTCCATCTGCTTTGGCAACGGGAATGCCGCATCCTGAGCGGTCGAATTGCAGAGTGGTTTCCGGAAATCAACGCCAGCAATAAGCTCCCGGCAATGCTGTCGGCCTGTGGTGCGTTGGTACTGGCCAATTGGCTGCCGCAGTTTGATGCTGGCGAAGTCCAGGAAAAACAGCAGCAAGTGAACGAAGAGCACCTCGCAGCAACCGCCTCTGCGGTGCAGAATCTACTGTTGACGTTGACGGCTAACAGTTTGAAGACCTATTGGTCGAGTGGTGGCTTTTTCCGATCGCCCCTGATGTTTGAAAAACTGGGAATTCCAGCGACCGAAAAACTGCTCGCCGCAGTCTTCGTCGACTATGGAGCCAACGCACAACAGGCAGAAACAATTCCCGGAAACAATCGGGCCCTCCGTTCCCATTTTCGCATGTGGACAACCGAAATCTCCCTTCTCGACGACTGTTGAATAAAATGCTGCCCGCCCAACGCCAAGTGTGATTTGCCCGCTGATCGCGAACAGGCTGATTTTTCGTGGAAATTTCTGTCGTTGCGGTAGGAACACGATCAACATTTGGATAAATTTAAGGAATTCGAACACGACGTCGAGATTGGACCAAAAATATAAAAACGGCCCTGAATCAGGATTCCGGGAATCAGGATTCCGGGAACGGCTATAGTCAATGACAAAGTCAGTCAGCGAATGGAAGTGTGCCGTCCGTCGACCATGAATTCTGGGAATGTACCTGGATGCGTCGCTATTTATCCTTGAATTAAAAGTATTTCTACGCCGCCATGAATGTTTTCAGTCGCGATTATATTGACAGATTATTCGAAGAGTATCTTCGCGAGCCGGCCTCGGTTCCGCTGGAGTGGCAGAAGTTTTTTGAGAACATGAACGCATCGGCTGCCGCAAATGGTTCGATATCACATGGCAGCCCGAAAGTTGCCAGATTTTCCGCGCCGGAGCCGGCGTCGGATCGAAGCCGCATCATCCAGTTGCAGGATCGTGTCGATCAGTTGATCCGGGGGTTTCGAGTTCGCGGGCATTTGGAAGCCAAAATCGATCCGCTGGGCATGCCACGTCCCTCCAACACGGAACTTAGTCCGGAATCGTACGGCCTGTTACCGGAAGATTTCCAGAAGAAGTTTTCGGCACGCACGATTTTTGGCGAAGATTTTCGAACGCTGGAGGATATCGTCGAGCAGTTGCGGCACACGTATTGTCGCAGCATCGGAGCCCAATTCATGCACATCGACGACAGCGATGTTCGGATCTGGCTGCAAACGCGGATGGAGGGAACCAAGAACCGGATCGAATTACCGCGCGACACCCAGCTAAGGATTTTGACTCGGCTGACCGACGCGATCATCTTTGAGGAATTCGTTCGCAAAAAATATGTGGGTGCAAAAACGTTCTCGCTGGAAGGCGCAGAATCTCTCATTCCGCTACTGGATTTAACTCTGGAACAGGCCAGCCAACAGAACGTTAGCGAAGTGGTTTTGGGCATGGCCCATCGAGGCCGATTGAATGTGCTGGCCAACGTTATGGGCAAGCGGGCGCAGAATATCTTCTGGGGCTTTGACGATCCCAATCCGGAAATCATGCGGGGACGGGGTGATGTGCTGTACCATCTGGGGCACAGCTGCGATTATCAGACCGCTAGCGGCAGGATGGTGCATATCTCGCTCTGCTTCAATCCCAGCCATCTGGAATTTGTCAACGCCGTCGGCCTCGGTCGCTGTCGCGCCAAACAGGATCATTCCGGAGACACAGACCGCAAGAACTGCATGACGATCCTGATTCACGGCGATGCGGCATTTGCCGGCGAAGGAATCGTTCAGGAAACGCTGAATATGAGCCAGCTGAAAGGCTATTGGACCGGCGGCACGCTGCATGTGATTGTCAACAACCAGGTCGGGTTCACAACCGATCCCGACGAATATCGATCGACAACCTATGCCAGTGACGTGGCCAAAATGCTGCAAATCCCGATTTTCCATGTCAATGGCGAAGACCCCGAAGCGGTTGCCCAAGTCGTTAAACTCTCGATGGATTTTCGCCGACAGTTTCAGCGCGACGTTGTGATCGATATGTATTGCTATCGACGTCTGGGGCATAACGAAAGCGATGAACCGCGATTTACCCAGCCGCTGATGTACAAGGTGATTGACAGCCGACCGACCGTGCGCGACAGCTACCTCAAGCGACTGCTCAAAATGCAGGAAGTGACTCAGCAGGAAGCGGACGACATTGCCGAAATGCGCGGAACCCAGTTGCAGAAAGAATTCGACGAAGCCAAGGTCCGGGAATTCAAGCCGGATGTGCAGGCCGGTGGAGGGCTGTGGGCGAATTACTACGGCGGCCTGCAAAGCTGCAATGATCTGGACGACACCGGTGTGCCGACGGAAAAACTGACCGACGTGATCAAAAAACTGGCCGATATTCCGGAAAATTTCACGCTGAACCGGAAATTGAAACAGGGACTGCAAATCCGTCTGGAAATGGCCGAAGGGAAACGACCGGTCGACTGGGCAACGGCCGAACTGGCGGCATTTGGTTCGCTGGCGTTGGAGGGGCATCGAGTAAGATTGTCCGGACAGGACAGTGGCCGCGGGACGTTCAGCCAACGGCATGCCCTGCTGACCGACAGCGAAACGGGAGCGCGGTATTCTGTGCTGCAACATCTGTCTGACGATCAGGCGCCTGTCGAAATCATCAACAGTCCACTGTGCGAAGCGGGCGTGTTGGGATTCGAGTATGGATACAGCCTCGACTCGCCAAACGACTTGATTTTGTGGGAGGCCCAGTTCGGTGATTTCTGGAACGCAGCACAAGTCATCGTCGATCAATTCATTACGACAGCCGAAGACAAATGGATGAGGCTGAGTGGATTGACCTTGCTGTTGCCGCATGGTTTTGAAGGTGCCGGGCCGGAGCATTGCAGTGCCCGCGTCGAGCGGTTTCTGACGCTGTCGGCCGAACACAATATTCAAGTCACCAATCCGACAACCGCCGCCCAATACTTCCATCTGTTGCGCCGCCAAGTCAAACGCAAATGGCGGAAACCGTTGATCGTGCTGACACCAAAGAGCTTGCTGCGGGAACCGCTAGTCATGTCGGCGCTGGCGGATTTTTATGATGGCCGATTTCAAACGGTTCTGACGGATAGCCGGACCTTACCCACTCAGCCCGCTCGGATTCTGATCTCCAGCGGTAAGATTTGCATCGATCTGGAAAAAGCCCGGGAGGAAGGGAATCGCGAAGATGTGGCGTTGATTCGCCTGGAACAGTTTTATCCGTTCCCTGTCAACGAAATTCGACGTGCGTTAAGCGAATACCCGCTCGATACTCCGGTTTGTTGGGTCCAGGAAGAACCGCGAAACATGGGGGGTTGGTATTTTATGAAAGTCAAATGGGACGAATTTGGTTTGTCGGCCGATTGGCCTTTGACTGGCGTGCACCGCCCTGAGTCTGCCAGCCCGTCCACCGGTTCCAAAAAATCGCATCGAATGGAACAGGATGAATTGATCCACGCCGCACTGGGTGCGAAACCAGGTTCCGTTCCGCATCGTGATACGGCCTACGCCTAGGCTATGTCCAGATATCTTGAGATATCTTGATGAAGCACAAGTACAGTGTTGCAACCCTTTTTTCAGGACAGAGTATGTTCAAAATTAAAGTCCCCGAACTTGGCGAATCGATTCAGGAGGTTCAGGTCGCGGCCTGGCTGAAGCAGCCGGGAGATTGGGTTGACCGAGATGAAGAAATTGTTGAGTTGGAATCCGAAAAAGCGTCACAGGCATTGGTCAGCCCCGAAGCCGGCATTCTGAAAACGATAAACTTCAATGCAGGGGAATTTGCTGGCGTGGGTGATGTGCTCTGCGAATTGGAACAAGGGGAGAAGCCTGCAGTTGCTACCACCGGCACTTCGCAGAAATCAGCGGCGGCGGGTGGTACTACCACCGCAGTCGCATTCGCAGACTCGCCTGCAAAGTCGGAGGCCAGTTGGATCATGCCCGCTGCGGAAAGGGTCTTGAACGAGTACAGAATTGCTGCCGATGCCATCACACCTTCCGGGCCGGGAGGAAGGCTGCAGAAGGACGATGTCATGAAATATATCGAAGCCAAGGGATTGAAACCGGCCGGTTCGACACCAAAACCGGCATCGGAGTCCGTTTCCGTACAATCAGGGGGACGAACAAGGGAAGTCGTTGATCGGGACGAGCCATCAGCCAATTGGGGTTACTCTCGGGAAGAGACAGTCCAGCCGATGAGCATGATTCGCCGAACGATTGCCGCCCGATTGGTTGAAGCACAACAAACGGCTGCATTGCTGACGACGTTCAACGAAATTGATATGAAGCCGGTAATGGATTTGCGGTCAACCTACAAGGAGCAGTTCCTGCAGAAGCACGGCGTCAAACTCGGTTTCATGTCCTTTTTCGCCAAGGCTTCGGTCGAGGGTCTAAAGCGATTCCCGACGATCAATAGTGAAGTTCGGGGAACCGACGTCGTTTCGCGAAACTATTATGATATTGGGATTGCGATTGGAGGTGGCAAAGGGCTGGTTGTACCCGTATTGCGCAGTGTCGAACGGATCAGTTTTGCCGATATTGAACGCCGAATTGGTCAGTACTCTGAATTGGCTCATAGCAACAGAATCAAACCGGATGATTTATCTGGCGGCACATTCACGATTAGCAACGGCGGCGTTTATGGATCATTGCTGTCCACACCGATCGTCAATCCGCCACAAAGTGGCATTCTCGGACTGCACGCGATTCAGGATCGCCCCATTGCCTTGGATGGCCAAGTCGTGATCCGGCCAATGATGTACGTCGCGTTGACGTACGACCATCGGATCGTCGACGGTCGCGAAGCGGTCGGATTTTTGAAAACCGTCAAGGAAGTTCTGGAGGAACCGGCGCGGCTGTTCCTGGAAGTGTAATCGCCCTGCGATTTTTTCAATCAGCCGATTTGGCGAAAGCCACGGTGGGAGAAGCAAAAATGACCGAAAAACCTGCTGCGGAATGCTGTTCGCTAACGGATTGGATACTTGATGAAATTTGATCTGGCAGTGTTGGGCGGTGGGCCAGGCGGGTATGTCGCAGCCATTCGAGCCGCACAACTTGGCTTAAAAACTGCGGTCATCGATGATCACGAGCAATTCGGCGGCACGTGTCTGAGAGTTGGCTGTATCCCCAGCAAGGCGCTGCTCGAATCGAGCCATCTGTTGGTTGAAGCCCGCGAACATATGTCGTCGCACGGCATTCAGGTCGGCAAAGTCAAAGTCGATCTGGACGCCATGATGCAGCGGAAAACCGGAATCGTCGATGCACTCACTGGTGGCATCAAAATGCTGCTGAAAAAGAACAAAGTGACAACGTTCGTAGGACGGGCAAAGCTGGCCGGGCACGGTACCATCGAGGTGTCGGGTTCAAATGGCACCTCGTTGCAAGCGGAAAAAATCATGATCGCTACCGGCAGCATTCCGATGATGTTGCCCGGTATCGAATTCGATGGCGACTTTATTGGCGACAGCACAACGGCGCTTTCCTATCCGGCCGTTCCAAAAAAACTGGTCGTGATAGGCGGCGGATCCATTGGCCTGGAATGGGGTAGCGTCTGGAGTCGACTGGGCAGCGAAGTGGTTGTGTTAGAAGCACTGGATGAGGTGTTGGCTGGACTGGATCGCGAAATCGCCGGACTGGCAAAACGTGTTTTCGAAAAACAGGGGATAACTTTCAAGACCGGTGCGTTCGTCGAATCGGCAACCCGCAAAGGAAACGGCTGCGAAGTTCGCTGCCGGGATAGCGAGCCCATCCTTTGCAATCGCGTGTTGATGTCGGCCGGTCGGGTGCCGAATACAAAGGAGATTGGCCTTGAAAAAATTGGTGTCTCCACGGACCGACGGGGCTTTATCACCGTTGATGAAAGCTTCCAGACAAATGTCAGCGGCATCTTCGCGATCGGCGATTGCATCGGCGGAGCAATGCTGGCGCATAAAGCGTCCGAAGAAGGGGTTGCCTGCGTCGAAAAAATCGTAACTGGATATGGACATGTCAACTACGATGTCATTCCGGCAATTGTCTACACGCACCCGGAAATTGCCTCGGTCGGGAAGACGGAGGAACAGCTGTCAGAGGCAAAAATCAAATATCGCAAGGGAGTCTGTCCGTTTGGTGCCAATGGACGGGCCCGTGCACTGGGCGATATCGAGGGCCGCATCAAAATTTTGGCCGATTCGCAAACCGACCGGATTCTCGGTGTGCATGCGATTGGCACGCGGGCCGGCGATCTGATTGCGGAGGCGGCGGTGGCCATGAACTTCGGAGCCAGCAGCGAGGACCTTGCCCGGTGCTGCCATGCGCATCCGACCCTCTCAGAAATCATGCAGGAAGCGGCACTCGCGGTCGCCGGCAGATCGATTCACACCTGAACAATTTCTAGGTGAGCGTTGCTTACGGTTCGGAATCCTTTGCGTCAAGTCTATTGCGACGGTCACCAGCCCAGCGACATTGTTACCACAGCGTTACAAACTTTGCCCGTTGAATCCTTTAGTATTTATATTTGGATTCAGCTGGAACTTCTGGAACTCGAACCGAATCGAAACTTTCAGGAGTTTATCCCAATCAAAGCTACGGCATAGGAAGATTATGAAATATAGAGACTCAAAATCCGTTGTTGCATTAACAATTTTTTGTTCGATCACTAGCCTGGTCCTGTCTGGCGGCACCAAAGCGGAGGAGATAACCACCAAAGGCCTTGTTACTGATGTGACGTTGTACCGAAATCAGGCCAGAGTGACTCGAACACTTACCGTTGGCGGAGCCGAAGGTGCCCAGGAGGTCGTTGTCAGCGAACTGCCAGAGAATGTCGTCGCCGACAGCCTGTTTGCCGAGGCGGAAGTTGCCGTCGAAATTCGGGCCGTCCAGTTTCGAACTCGCGCGATTGGCCAATCGCCACGGGAAGAAGTCCGTGAGTTGCAGAATAAACTGCGGACCAGTCAACAGGCCATCGATCTGAATCAGAAGTTGATGGCTTTGCTCGTCAAGCAGACAGAATATTTGGACAAGATGGAAAATTTTGTGGCACCGACAGCTTCTGCAGAACTTTCCAAAGGAGTTCTGGATGCGGAATCGCTTGAACAGGTGACTCTCTTCAATTTCACGAAACGTGAAGAAATTGCCCAAAAGGAAGTTGAACTCGGCCGGGAACTGTTTGATCTTCAACAGGAACACCAGCTGCTCAGTCAGCAATTGGCTGAGATTTCCAACAATGGATCGAAGACCGTCCGCGAGGCCATCCTGTTCGTGCAGAAAAACGGCGCGGGCGATGCCGAGATCCGGTTGAGTTATTTGGTTAATTCATGCGGCTGGTCGCCAAGTTATACCATTCGAGCAGAAGAGAATCAGAATACGGCAAGTCTCGAGTTCAATGGCTTGATCCAGCAGATGAGCGGCGAAGACTGGCAGGATATCGAATTGACACTCTCCACCGCGACTCCGGCTCTGAGTTCGTTTGGCCCCGGTTTGGCACCCTTTTCCATCAACCTGGTTCCTGAATCGAATTC
>JBGSXT010000513.1:0-1829 GCA_041751295.1 Mariniblastus sp. | reverse complement strand
AGCAGGAATTAATCTGCAATTGCCCCTCTAGGATTTGAACCTAGACTAACTGATCCAGAATCAGTCGTGCTGCCGTTACACTAAGGGGCAATAATTCCGGTTCCCGTTACGTTACGGCCATAAACAGCGCTGGTCAAGACGTCCAGTTTTGCCGCTCAGCAAGGCATTTTCGACCCGTTCCACCATCTGCATTGAATCACACAGACTGTTCTTAAATGACCACACATGCGATTTGGCCATTTTCAGAAAAAGAGATTTTCAGGGCATTGGTCTGATCTGATTTCGTCGATTCACAATTGATGTTGACGGGACAATCGGGGTCGGGCGTTTCGTAATTCAACGTCGGTGGAATCTGATGCTGTTGAAGTGAAATCAGGCTGCCAATCAGTTCAATGATTCCACTCGCAGGTCCGAGGTAACCGAAATTCGATTTGATGCCCCACACAGGAGTATCGCCAACGGCGGCGCGAATCGCCTGTGCTTCTTCGACGTCAGGAAGTTTCTGACAACTGGCATGAGCGTTGATATGTGAAAGATCTGTCGCAGATATTTCCGCATCCCGCAGGACAGCTTCCAGGCTCAGTGCGATCGAGTCCCGCAGGCCACTTGTATCGGGCGGATGGAAAGTTCGCGACCAGGACCGAATCGATCCGAAAACCGGGGCACCACGCTGACGTGCATGCTCAGCATTTTCGATTACGATCGCACCGGCACCTTCACCATAAACTGTGCCATCACGATTTATTTCGAACGGTCGGCAGGCGCGCTCCGGTTCGCTGGTCCGGTGGCTGAGCAGGTGCTGGCCTCGATACAGCATGGCTGACAACGACGTCTGTGAGCCGGTCCCGCCAACGATCACTGCATCGCAAACACCCCGTCGAATCCAATCTGAACCTTCGATCAATGCCAGGATACTGGAGGCTTCGGCCTGACAAATGGAATTGCTCGGCCCGCGCGCGTCGGCAGCAATCGAAATATGCGAGGTGACCATGTTCGGCAAATACTTCAGCATCCACAACGGCTCAATATCCCCCATCGCGACTGCGCCCCAACGGTCATGAACATAGCAGCCGTCGACCATGCACTTTTGAAACACGGAAGTCACTACGTGTGGATCGGAGAAAAAAGTCTCCGTGCCAAATATTGTGCCAACCCGTTCGGGGTCGACTCCCGATTCCCTGAGTTCGGATTGTTCGAGAGCCATCATCGCAGCGGCGTAGCCGAACTGGATCGGCGAACACATGACTTTCAGAGCCTTGCGCGGCTGGACCCAATCTTTACCGTCGAATTCCATCACGGGAGAGTAAATTTTCAGTGGCCACGGACTGTGGCTGAATCCGTCCCGGACTCGAACCCCGCAGCGACCATTGATCAGCGAATCCCAAAAGGCATCCGTGCCAATTCCAATCGGCGAAACGACACCCATACCGGTCACGACGACTTGACGCTGGGAATTCATGGACAGACCGGGAAGCGGGGCCGGCAAATGACTAGATGGATTTGCATTTTTTGCTGGAATTGTCCGAATGAATATGGGTTTACTTCAACTGTTTATCGTACAGTCGATAGGTCTTCTGCAGTTTTGCGCCGCCACGTTCCAACGTTCCGCGGGATAATTTATTGGATTCCAACACCCACGAAAACTCGGCTTCGTTAACGCCCCAACGCAATCCATCCTCCACCATCCGTTCGAGCAGAATGACTCCCACGCCCCAGCGTTGGTATTCGGGCACGACGTTGGTGCTGACGAGCCGAATTTTTTTGAGCTTTTTCCGACCGAACAGCAGTTTCAGAAATCCAAACGGAAACAACCGCCCGTCGATCTGTTT
>JBGSXT010000512.1:0-2495 GCA_041751295.1 Mariniblastus sp. | reverse complement strand
ACACGGAAACCGGCGGCAGCATTGCGGCGCTGTTCAATCTCTTCAGCGGCGGTGCGCTGGAAAATTGCGCGCTTTTTTCGCTCGGGGTGATGCCTTACATCAGCGCCTCGATCATGCTGCAACTGCTCACGGCAGTCATCCCGCAGTTGAGCAAACTGTCGAAGGAGGATGGCGGCCGGCAGAAGATCATGCAGTACACGCGCTACGCGACGATCGTATTGTGTCTCTTTCAAGGCTATTTGCTGGCGTTGTCGTTTGAAAACCCGGCCTCCAATCCGTTTCTCAACGGCATCATGGACACGATCAATAAGCTCGGGGTGCCGCTGGTCGCCGAAGAAATTCGCGGTTTCGGCTTCCGCGTCAGTAACTCCTGGCTTGAGCAGCACATGAAACAACTCACTGGCTGGTTCTACAGCATTCAGCGCATTTTCTCCCGGCCGGCCAACCAGGAAATCTTCGACCACCAAATCGGCAAACAGCTTTTTCGCCAGCTCGATGACATCAGATTCGGAAAGTTCTCCTTGCACCAGGAAGCCTCGCGCCGCGACAATTTGTACATCTGGAATCCCGGCATCCGCGCATTCAGTCTCAATTTGGACGCCGATTCGATCAACGATCCCCCTGCGTGGGATGACATTGATCTGCCAGAGCGAAGCGGCCATCGCAGTTTCCTTCGGTGACTCTGATCGAATCGCCGCAATCGCACCTTCAGAATTTTCAGACATACAGACGTTCCATTCGCAAACCAGCCAACCCTTGCATTGGTAAGAAATCGTATCTTAATGCAATTGCGGAGCACGATTAAGTGCCTATTCAAATCGGTAATAGAAGCGCTGAAATACCGAGTCGATCGGCTGAATTCCAATCGCCGGAAGCAACCGGTTTGGCGGAGCAGGCATAGGTTCGGGTTCGATTTTTCGGTCGAACCGTCGATTCCAGGTCCAACTCAGACATTATCCAGTTGAGTGAGCGGCAGACAAAAATGGTTCCAATTATTGAAGAACAGTAATGTTAACTGTTCCGAAACCATTGAGGACCGTTGTTCCACTTGGGCAAATTTTCAACGGCCGCCTGCTTTACGTAGCCTGAACACGCCCGTCGACCAGTCGGATTACGTGATCCGCTTTCGCGGCGATCGCACTGTCGTGGGTGACTATAACGATGGTCAGATTTTCCTGGCGCTGTAATTCGAACAGCGTGTTCATCACTTCGGTACCGTTTTCCCGATCCAGGTTTCCCGTCGGTTCGTCCGCCAACAGTACAGCCGGTTTGGAAATGAGAGCGCGGGCGATGGCTGTGCGTTGCATTTCTCCACCCGACAATTGGGAGGGCCGATGGTGCAGGCGATCCGAAAGTCCTACGACTTCCAACAACCGCATCGCACGCTGTTTGTATATTTTGCGATTGCGCCAGTACGACCAGATTCCGTTTTGTACCATCCGCGGCACAAGCACGTTTTCCAAGGTCGTGAGTTCGGGTAACAGATGATAGAACTGGAAAATCATGCCAAATTTCTGATTTCTGAGAAATTCCTTGTGCCGCGCTGGCAGATTGTCGATCCGCGTATCTTCAAACCAGACTTCTCCCCCGTCCGGAACGTCGAGCGTACCCAGCAGATGCAGCAGCGTGCTCTTGCCTGATCCGCTTTGACCGACGACAGCCGTAAAGCCTCCTGCGGCGATTTCCAGATCTACGCCCTTCAACACGTCAACGGAATTCCGTCCTTTGCGGTAACTCTTGACCAGTCCGCTGACGTTCATCGCCACCGGTTTGGATAATCGCAAGCCGGCAACATTCCGGGAACGGTTGCCGGTTGTCAGTCTTAAACCGGTTTCTCCAGCGGTTTTATTCATATCGCAAAGCCTCTACTGGATGTAACCGGGCCGCTCTCAATGCCGGCAGGACACTGGCCAACACAGCGATCGCGATGGCGCCGACGGCGACCAGAATGATGGTCACCGGATTGATGATAGTCGGAACCTGATCAAAATAGTAAATCGTCGGGTCGAAAACTTCCTGTCCGGTGATCCACTGGACGAGGTCAGCAATACCGTTGATATTCGCCACAAACAGCAATCCCAGAATGATGCCAACACCGGTCCCAACAATGCCCAGTGAGAGTCCGTAGCCGAGAAAGATTGACATCACGCCGCTGCTGGGCGCACCGAGTGCTTTGAGAACGCCAATGTCTTTGGTTTTCTCGACGACGATCATGTAAAACGTTGCGAGTATTCCGAAACCGGCGACTGCGATGATGAAAAACAACAGGATGTTCAAAATCGTGACTTCCAAATTAACCGCACTCAACAACGGACCTTGAGTGTCTTGCCAGGTTTGGATCACATAGGGAAATTGGGCAGGTGGAAAGCGGGCAATCATCCGGTCGCGGATGGAATTCAGATCACTCCCCGGTTTCAATTTGATCTGGATAGACGAAACGCTGGCCGTTCCTGTCAACGGATCGATCATGCCACGCAGCTTCTGCAGTTTTCGCA
>JBGSXT010000511.1:0-2055 GCA_041751295.1 Mariniblastus sp. | reverse complement strand
GAAACGATCCGCAAGCGGACGAGCAAAAGAGAACTCTTTGAGTTCATCGTTCATGCCCATACGCCCCGCAAATAGGTTCTCGCGAGCGACCAGTTCGATGCGCCAACTCGACGCTGCGGCAATCCTCGACATCGCCACCAGCGGCATGAGCGCGACGTTGCTTGCCAGGCGTTGGGAGAGCGTGTTGCTGGTGAACGTGGACGACAGCACGCTGGGCAGGCTGATGAATGACGAAGCGGTGATGAAAGCGCTGATGAGCATCGAGGGATGCCGGAACCTGAACGCCGATCTCGAAACGATCATCAACCGATCGGAGCAGATCAAGGACGCCAAGTGCCGTCGCCGATGGCGGCGAGCTGAATGCAAAAGAAAGGAAGGTATTGACCGAGGCTGAGAAGGAGCGAAAGAGCCTGCGGAAGCAGGTTTAGGAAAAGCTGATCAAATTCGCCGCGAGGGTGCCGGTGTTCATGTACCTGACTGATTACCGTGAGCAGCGACTGAAGGACGTGATCACATAGTTGGAACCGAAGCTGTCCAACCGGGTCACCGGGTTGACGACGGAACATTTTGAGCGGCTGGTGAGCCTGGGCGTTTTCAACAGCGCGTTGATGAACGATGCGGTCTGGAAGTTCCGACGGTACGAGAATTCCAGCCTGCGCTACATGGGAATCAGTCGGCACAAAGGATTGGATGTCGGCTTATTCGATACCGCTCTGACGGAGCAGGACTTCAAAGCGACGTTCCAGGGTCTCGCGGAGGAATGAAGTAAATGAATTGCAGCAGCGGTTAATGGTCAGATTGGCCTTAATGAGATGGTCAAATGATCTTCGTGCAATTCAGATTGCCATAAATGCCGAGTGTTGCGGCGATAGCATGGGAAAATCGCTCACACGAATGGCAATCCGGTTATAATCGCGGAATGACTCGAAAGGAGACTTGTAAATGAACAACATTGTGATCCACTCGACGAGCGGACCCGATGGAAAACTGCATCTGGAAGTACCCGTCGGCCAGCCGAACACGGAATTTGAAGTTGAAGTCGTTGTACGGCCGAAACCTGCCGCCGGTAACGGGTGGCCGCCCGGCTATTTCGAGCTGTTCGGTTCGATCGATGACGAAACATTCGCTCGTCCACCCCAGGGAGTATTGGACCCGCCCGTAGAATTTGAATGACATATTTGCTCGATACAAACGACTGGATCAATGGTTCTACGCCAGCAAACCTCGTCCTTGGCGGCCCGGTTCAAGGGGCTGACACCGGCGGATATCCGCATCTGTTCTGTAGTCGTCGCCGAATCAAGACATGGCTTTCGTGAACGCAAATTCACAGATGCTGCCTGGGACGTAATGCGCCTACCCCGGTCGAGGCGTGGTATAATACAAATTGCCGAAGCGCCTTCGAATCAGCCAAATGAGCAATCAGGACTTGCAATGACGGGCCTTAACAGAATTACCATCGATCCGAACAAATTGAATGGTCAGCCGTGCATTCGCGGAATGCGAATTACAGTTCGACGAGTCCTGGAAACGCTGGCATTGTATCCTGACCGCGATCAGTTGACCAAAGAGTATCCAGAGCTTGAGGACGAAGACATCCGCCAGGCGTTGGCTTATGCAGCAGCCATGCTCGATGACAGAGTGTTGGAGCTGCATGGCACCTGATGAGATACCTTTTGGATCAAGGATTGGCTCGGTCGACGGTTGATCATCTTCGAAAATTGGGTATTGAGTCGGAGCATGTCGGCAGTCTCGGATTGGCTGAGGCCAGTGATTGGGATATTTTGGAAGAAGGCCGAAGACGTGGCTGTGCCGTAGTGACACTTGATGGCGACTTCCACGCGTTACTGGCATTGTCTGGGTCAGCAACTCCAACCGTGATTCGGATTCGAATTGAAGGCATGAAGGGGGAGGAGGTAGCAGGCATTATTCATCGCATGGAAGAACTGATTTCTTCCGAAATTACACAAGGTGCGGCTGTGACAGTAACAAAACGTCGAATCGCGGTTCGATACCTCCCCCTGAACCGCAAATGAAATGGGACAGGCCAATCTGCGA
>JBGSXT010000510.1:0-2122 GCA_041751295.1 Mariniblastus sp. | reverse complement strand
CTGTCGTTGGATCGGTGTCGACATACATCCCCACGCCACCGAATTCCTGTTCCAGATCTTCTTTGAACAGTCGGTACATTTCGCCGCCAATAAAGTTGGAATGGCCGTCCAATTTCGATGTCATGCCGTTCATGGCATGCGCGAACAACTCATTCCTGGGAATGTCCTGCAGCGCATTTTGTTCAATGGTTGTTATCGCTTCGGCAAATAGATTGGCGTAGCGACTGCGGGACGCCGTTGAATAACAGGTCATCGAGATGATCGCCGCTAACGCGATCACGAACAGGTTACGAACCGGCATAGGATAACAATCTCGATGCGATCAACGGGCAACGTGGACAATCGGCAGCAGTCCGCCAATGCACCATATTCTATCGTTGATCAGCAAAAAATCGAGGCCGATGAAAATCCGGCCATTTGGTGATCCGGCCGAGAAGCCGATTGGTTCGCAAGCTGTTTCTGTTGGATCGCGATACTGCTTCGGGAAAAGTTTGGCACATTGATACAAGCACGACACGCCAGCGAGTAAGCCAGCAAATGTCCGATTCACTCGCTGCCGCGTCGTGCTTGTATTTGTGTCATTCCCTACCGCCGTTCACTTGGCGAAATCGTAAGCCACGTTGGCGATGTCAAAATCGCGGTCTGTCAGGCCCACATTCAGCTGGACGTTGATGTATGTGTATTCTTCGATCAGACTGGGGCTGCCCCCCGGCGATGGCCAGTCGTAAGCGACAAATCGGACTGGAATATTCATCTCGTCGTCAATGTAGACCTTGGCCAGGTGAAATTCGTAGGGCGCACAGTTTTCCTTGTGTTCGACTTCGATCAACGTGCAGCTGCGTTTGTTGATTTGAGCGCCTTCTGAGTAACGGACTGCGCATAATCCGGCCGCCCGGTCGCGTTCCGCTTTTTCGATCAACTTGATTACCAGATTTTCCAAGCCTGCATCATAAATTGGATACTTGTTCCCTTTCATCGCCATGAAACCGGCGGGATCCAGATGGAAATTCTTGAATCGCACCAGCGGCGTCGGTTCATGGGCAATCAGATTATTGTCATTTCGACCTTGGACCCAGATCACTTCCCGACCGGCAGCCCCCCTTGGTTTGACGAATTTCATATAGACGCTGAACGGTACCGTTCGATCGTCGAAAGTTCTGGGATTGCGGATTTTTATTTTCATGAAGGCCGGTTCGCTCAGGGTATTTCCCACGCGCTCCCGCTTGACCAAAATCGCTGTGTAGTCATGAATTTCCGATTGCATCGTCCGCAATCCATCTTTGGCAATTTCAATCGCCCGATCCAACGGATGGCTGTTGACATCGGCCAGCGCCAGATCCACAGTTGGATTGATCGACGTTGATTTTTTCTCTATGGATGGAGCGATCAAATTCGCAGCAATGCCTCCGGCATTGGCCACCCGTGCCACCGGTTCGGCAGTCGAATTGCCCTGTGGTCGATTGGTGTCCGATTCATCGTCAAGAGGCGGGACTTGATTGGGCCCGGCTGTCGAGCTGTCGTCTGAGGGTTTGGACTCCGGACCGATTTTAGGAACACGAAAAATCGGCTCCACTGTTTCCTTGTTGCTGCCTTCATTGTCCTGACTCCGGACCGAGTTGGCCGAAAGGGCAACGGAAAAACACAGAAACAGAAAAACGAGGCCCTGATTGGACGACAGATATGTTCGCATTCGATCCTCCTTGATCCGAAAGCATTCACCATTGCGGAAATGGCGATCCTGACAACCGACGATGCGGCGGAAGGATTACATTATAGTTTTGCACTGATTTCAAAAAGCTTAATACCGGAATCGACCGGCAATTCACTCGAATGCTAGCGATGACGGCAATCAACTCGTGATAGTAGTTATCGCCCGTTTTGGAGTGCCGCAACAATCGAACCACTGCCGTGACGCAGGCGATTCATGGAATCCGATCAACTGGAAAGCGCGAATCGGCATATTCATCAAGGTCAGCACGCTGGCCGTAATCAATGGACGGCAGAATTCGACTCTTTTGATGCGTTCAAAATTACCGTGAACGATTTGCCAGAGACATCGCCATTCTTCACAACCAGTTCGCCATCCAGTCCATGCGCTATTTTCAAGGTAACCGCCAGAGAA
>JBGSXT010000509.1:0-2957 GCA_041751295.1 Mariniblastus sp. | reverse complement strand
AAAAACAGCAAGCGGATTTTCATGTTGAAATCCCAGTACACAGATCAAACGGAAGCTGTTATTGTACTTCTTCGATCCAACATCAGGCGGGCGCAGTTAGAAATTTACCAGTGTCGATCCTGGCAATCACTTCGCCAAAGTTAATCAAGATCAGGCTGCCATCGTTGGTCTCCATCAGGCACGATTCATTTTCCAGCCAGTCGCCGGTATTGGCCACGATTTGATGATCGATCATTTTCAAACTTGGCGAGTGCAAATGCCCAAACACTGCGCCGTCGTATTTTTGTAGTTTCGAAAACGCGATGACTGCCGCTTCAATCTTGTCTGGGCGGGTCAGGATCAGTTTGAACAACCGGCGCAGGGCCAGGATCATTCGATTGGGTATGAATCGGTTGATCCGGTCGAAAATCCGGGATCCCAGGATGGGAATCCCACCTAAACGGGCATCCATATGGTCGAACAGATCGCCATGCGTGATCAGCAGCTTTTTCCCCGTTAATGTCTGGTGCGTGAACGATTCGCCGATGTTCATCAATTGAAACGGCGCGACAATGGAACGGATTCGATCGAATGGGTCGGAACGCAAAGTGGCCAGGCCATCCATCGATCGAAAACAGGGGTCATGATTGCCGGGCATAAGATACACCTGTGCACCGCGATGGTGCGCGTTGCCGATCGCGTCGACGGTCTGCTGATGCAGCGCGGGCCAATACCATTGCCTAGCCAATCGGGCAACGTCAAGAATGTCTCCAATCAGATAAATCTTTTCAGCCCTAACTCGATTCAGCAGCTCGATACATCGGGAAGGGTTGGATAATCGATATCCTAAATGCAGATCGCTCAGAAACAGAGCGCGTACGTCGTCCGGGTAATGTCCCGCGCCCATCAACTCGGCTTTCCCGTGACCTTTCGGCTGCGTCGTCGATTTTTCCCGGCCGGACGCCCGACTAATCTCGCCAGGTGACTGATCCGCAGTTCGACGTGTTTCAAAGTCATCGCTACTCCCAGGAAGGCCAGCGATACGCCCACGACCGACACCAGGTTCGCGATACTCCAGGCGGTGAAGTGACCGACCAGAAATGACCAAACCAGGATGGCTTGACCCAGCAGGTAGACAAACCAACCGAAGACCACTAGATGGGTCAGCGATTTATTTCCCAGCATGGATTCAAACAAGGAATTCGAACGGCGTTTAAGCTGACCTGGCGGGGCCTTCACGCGCGTCAGTTTTTTATCATGGGCCGAATCGACTCGGATTCGGAGTGTCGGTTGTTCATTCGGTTCCAGTTTGGGAATCCGGCGGCGACGAACTCCTGCCTTGGCCGCCGCCGTGCAATTCGGGCAGACCTGAACTTCCGACCCGGCAACCGGAACAAATTCTTCCTGACAATCAGGACACCACATGAATCAGACGCCCGCTAAACCCCGAATATACTTCAACCATCAGAACCATCGTCGCCGCCAGACTGATTTTTTCAACGTTTCATTTCGGATCGGGAGATAATCGGTCAATTTTGTATTTATGAAAATGCTAGCTTATTCGTTTGCCACTCGACTCGACTGATTCATCGTTCGCGTCAACAGCAAACTCGGCCAGCAGGCACTTGCGAACATGACTCAAGACTGCTTCGGAAACATTTTCGAAAGTATCGTCAATCAGCGCACCGGCAGCCGCCTTGTGGCCTCCCCCCCCAAATTTTCCGGCCACTTCATTGCAGGCGACGCCGCATCGGCTGCGAAAACTGATCTTGTAACCCCCTTCAACCTGACCCACGATGATCACGGCAAACTGGGTCCCTTCGATTTTCAGCGCGGCATTGATCAAATCTTCGGTATCACTGGGTAAGGCACCAGTCGCCTGATAGTCTTCCGGCTTAATGTATGTGTAGGCCAGCCGTCCATCCAATTCGACCTGGATACGGGCCAGCACAATTCCCCGCAGTCGAACACGTCCGATTGTTTCCTGTTCATAAAGGTCGCCGTAGATTTTTGCCGGCACGGCTCCGGCTCGGACCAGTTTTGCCGCCGTTTCATAGGTGCCAGCCGAAACTGATGGAAATCGAAACCAGCCAGTGTCGGTAGCGATCGCGGCAAACAATGGCTTGGCCATCTCAGGCGTCAAATCGACCTTCAGCTGCTCGGCCGCCTCGACCACCATCCGCCCGGCGGCCTCGGCGGTTGTGTCTTTAAACAGTTCCGCATCGATATCGTCCTCGCCCACGTGATGGTCAAAAATGATCTTGCGGCAGGTCGCGTTCCTGATCACTTCGGCCATCGGGCCCAGTTGCACCCAGGCACTGGTATCCAGAATCATCTGCAGATCGATGTCAGAGATTTCGGCTGCTGAAATGTCCTCATGGATTGCCAGAATGCGCCGATCAGGATCGATGAATTGCAGATTGGGGGGCGTTGCCTGGCCGCAGACAATCCGCACTTGTTTACTCAGTGATTCGAGAATCAGGGCCATCCCCAAACAGCTTCCCAGCGCATCGCAATCGGGTCGAATATGGCTGGTCAAAACGATATTTTCCGCGTCGTGAATGACTTCACAAAAACGCTTCCAATCAACTTTCATATTACTGCTTGTCCTCGTGCGACACGGCGCGCTTCGGCGATATCCTGTGCCAATTGCCGTTGCAAATCTTCAGTGGAATCAAATTGGTGAATGTCCCGCAGACGCTCAATAAAATCGATTTCGATTGGACGCCCATAGATCGAATTCTCAAAGTCAAGAATATGGACTTC
The DNA here is from genome assembly GCA_041751295.1 of Mariniblastus sp. Taxonomy (GTDB): domain Bacteria; phylum Planctomycetota; class Planctomycetia; order Pirellulales; family Pirellulaceae; genus Mariniblastus. The sequence continues at coordinate 212 of JBGSXT010000509.1, read as the reverse complement.
GACTTTCTGCCTGTGATCGGCGAACGTTGGATTGGGTCCAATATTGACGGCTGCTAGATGCGAACGGCCGTCCACGAAAGCGTGCCCAGCGTAGACGCCGTTGGCTGGGATCAAAGTATCGATCGCATCCAGATTGGCCGTCGGAAATCCGATCTTTGCTCCACGTGCGGACCCGTGCGTGACCATGCCACGGATTCGATAAGGCCGGGTCA
>JBGSXT010000508.1:0-2621 GCA_041751295.1 Mariniblastus sp. | reverse complement strand
AAATGAAAACCGATAGCGTGATCGTGGCCAGAATGAATTGAGAGCCAAAGCCAAAAGGGGTCAGGCCCCTTAAAAACCAGAGAGCGTCAGTCCCCTGTTGGGATAGGCTTTTAATGTTCGATCGCATGACTGTCTGGTTTCCAAAAATGGGTACGCAAATAATGAATTCAGTCCTGATTCCCGAATAATGCCCCTGTTTTTTCCGTCGAAAACGTGCGAGCCTTAAGGCTTGCACAAAAGGGATTCAGAGCCTTTGAAAATTGGTGACGGTAGGTCGGTTGTCGGATAGGCTTTGGTCCTGATGGCCGAATCCGTCGCAATATTCTTGCAATACCGGCAAAATCGTCAAATATTCGAAGCATTTACCGCTTACTGGCGAATCTGGGCAACCAGGAGTGCCGTACTAATAATAGTGCCAACTTGAAAAACACAAAGTACCAAAATCATGATAGCCAAACGAACTTACGATTGCCTCGTCATTGGAGCCGGCCCTGGAGGTTGTGCAACCGCTGCTTTGGTAGCGGAACAGGGTTTTTCGACGTTGCTGGTCGAGCGTGACAAAATGCCGCGTCCGCATGTCGGTGAATCGTTGATGCCGGAAGCGTATTGGATTTTCGAACGGCTGGGCATTTTGCACGAAATGGATCGAATCGGCTTCACGCGAAAAAACGGCGTCCAGTTCGTCAACAGTCAGGACCATGAATCCGAACCATTCATTTTCCGGGACCACGACGATCGGGACTGCGCCGTGACTTGGCACGTCAAGCGAGACGAGTTTGATCAACTGTTGTATGAGACCGCCTACAACCGCGGAACGACCTGCAGCGATGAAACCCGTGTGTTGGAAATTGACCTGAAAAAAAAGTCGCCCCACAAAGTGACTTTGAAAACTGCAAATGGCAAGGAGAGCGATGTCACGGCTCGGGTCATTGTCGACGCCTCCGGACAACAGGCCTTGATCGCCAATCGGCTGGGATTAAAAGAACTTTATCCGGATTTGAGAAAGGCCGCAATTTGGGGTTACTTCGACGGTGCGGCGCGAGCGGGCGGGGGCAACCCGGAAGTGACCGGTATCCTGCACACCGAATCCAAGGATGCCTGGTTTTGGTATATCCCGCTTCGTGACGGCACGGTCAGTGTCGGACTGGTCGGCGACAACGACTTCCTGCTGAAGCGAGGCGGCTCGCCGGAGAAAACATTCGAAACCGAAAAACAGAACTGCCCTGGCGTGCTGCGCCGATTGCAGGACGCAACTCAAGTGGGCAGGTTTAATGTTGCCAAAGAATTTTCGTATCGCACGACCCAGCAATCTGGCGACGGCTGGGTGTTGGTCGGTGATGCCGGAGGTTTTATCGACCCCATTTATTCGTCCGGAGTCTTTTTGGCTTTGAAGTCTGCCGCGATGGCATCGGAACATATTTGCGATGGACTGCGGCGAAACGATGTTTCTGCGGCAACACTGGGTCGCTGGACACGCGAGTACGAACAGGGCTTAAGCTGGATTCGCAAACTGGTCCGGGTGTTCTACACGAAAGAATTCAGTTTCGGCCGTTTCATGAAATCGTATCCGCATCACGCTGGGAATCTGACCAATTTGCTGATCGGGCGCGTGTTCGAAGGCAATCCGGGCAAAATCTTTGATGACCTCGACCCTTGGCTCGAACGGGTCAAAGCCGGCACAGCGACACAGGAACCGCCAGTTAAAGCGAAATTGGCCAAGGTCAAGTAACGCCAACGCCATTGATGCAAATTGCGGTCGACAGTTCTGGTTACGGATTTGCCACGCCGCTGCACCAAACCTGCGAATCTCACCGCCCCACCAATCTGGCCAAATATTCCTTGATACAAAGTCCAGATTCATCCAGCGAGCTAGCGGATGGGATCAGCAGTCCGGGGCCAGGTGTAAAAAAACCTGTGCGAAAGTCCGCTGGTATCATGATCGGATTTAACCCCTGCTTGCGGGCCAGCCGCTCTGCCCGTTTGAGATGGAAAGCCGATGTAATGATTCCAATGCGCCCGTTCGACAGCTCCTGCTGTTCGACAAACGTCGCGGCCAATTGCATTTCTTCGGCTGTGTTGCTTCCTCCGATCATGGCAATCGACGTTTCGGGAATATCAAGTCCTGTCAGCAGCCGTGCCGCTTCCTCATACGGCTGCAAATCGAGGTCCGAGACCCGATTCCATTGCTGACCGGTACAAACGACCAATGCGACCCGGTCATCGTGAAACAATTTGGCGGCGGTCACGATACGGTCGCCAGAACAATCCGCTTGTGCTTGTCCCTGCAACGTGGATGTCGTGCCTCCTCCCAAGACGAACAAGACATCGAGTTTTTTTAATTTCGGAGCCGCACTTTTCAGATAAGGTTTTTCCAGATTGTACATCAACTGGTTCGCGACAAAACTGTTGCCGAACACGGTCAGCAGCATCCAACACAGCAATGCCAGCAACGCAAAAAATGGCTGGCGAAACAGGAATCCGAAATAGATCAGAACCATCAGCAGCAACCAAACCATACCGACAGGCGAAGCGAGTGCAATCAACGCTTTCTCGAACATCGTTTGGCCGCTGATCAGACCTGTTGCGGCGAGCAATAATCCAGCAGCCACTCCGAGCGATAC
>JBGSXT010000507.1:0-4028 GCA_041751295.1 Mariniblastus sp. | reverse complement strand
TTTTCGAAAAATACCTTCTCGCGGTTCTTCATCGGTGCTGGGGCCATAGTTTTTCGTGGCTTTTGAGGTGGCTTGCTGGCGGTTTACGTCAGAGGGATCAGACCCACTTTTCGGCGACCGAGTGTATTCGCACCTGCATGTTTTTTACTGCCGAAAACTGCGTCAGACCCCAACGGCGTGAACGGTTACGATTTTCCCGACCCCAACAACAGGGTCATCAAATCAGCTGTGCCAATTGCTCTGGTGGAGGTCAATACTTCACCAGCCGCGAAACCGGCTGATGCACCTGCGGCGCGCGCGATCACTGCGGCGCGCTCCAGGACATATTGTTTTTCAGGTGGAAACTGCGTCCTGTAACAACGAATCGCCTGTATTTTTGTTTCCAGCGTCGAGCCGATATCGATAACGAATTGGTTGCTGCCCATCGACTCGAATTCGGAATGGAGCAGCGAGTAATACGCCAACCTTTCGATTTTGTGAGGAGCAAGGCCATCAAAACGATCGTCCCATTTTGTCAACCGGCTGTAAAAGATGGCCGCATCGGTTATCTGGGATGCCTGCCAATGATCGGGCGAAGCGAGAGGCGTTTTGCCGAGTAAACCAAGCACAATGGCTGGCCGGTATTGACGGAAAACGGTTGCCAGCGCGACTCGTGTTTCCAATGAATCGAACAGCGCCCTATTGGTAAAATCGAGGATGATTCGACTGACTCCCAGTATCCCGGCAGCCGCCTGCGCTTCCGCAATTCGAGTTTCCGAATTCGGGCTTCCCGGGGTCGGCTCTCCGTCCGTCAAATCGACAATGCCGACTCTGAAGCCCTGATTGACCAGCAGTGCCAACGTTCCGCCGCAGCCAATTTCAACATCGTCCGGATGCGCGCCAACCGCGATGACGTCCAGTTTTTCGTCCATGGCTAAAGTCGCAGGCAAGCGGTTATTTTTCAGTGGCTTGGGGGAAAGTAATATTGGCGACTCGAGTCAATGGAAAATCTGTAGTGCGTCCTCCCAGCGAGATTTTGACCGAATCGCTATCGATCGCGTCCAGTTGGAATCCACCACTGTCACCCAGAACAAAGTATTGTCCATCGGTCAGCGACACATGTCCACGGCGGCCATCGGTGGTTGTTGGTCGGGCCAACCAGAGCGTTGCGAGCTGTCCCTTACCTCGAAAATCGACTTGATCGACCTGTGGCGTCAAATCCGGTTCTTTCGTTTCCGCATCAGGATCATCTTCATCCCGCAGTTGCACATTTTGGACAATCTTTTCCGAGCGTCCCTTGTCCCAGCCAAATCCATCGGCCTTCATTTTCAAACCTTCAGCAATGATCCGACAGCCAGGGTAAACGATCACCGGCCTTCCCGATTCAAAGTCTGGCGTTTCAGCAAAACGGGCGGGCTGATTTGCGTTCCAAACGCCGACGGCACTCCCGGGTTCGATTTCCGTTTCAGGGAAATCAATGGGCTGCAGCCAACTACTGGCCGCGGTTTTGATAATTGAGCTGTCGTCCAGCTGGACCATGTTGAATTCAGCGTCGTCCCGCGCGGCATGTTCGATGGTTCGGAATCCGATGGCGTGCACATCCGCCTGCGGCGTTTGAACCGTTTGACCCAAGAACGGACTGGTAAACGAAACACTGGATCCATCCAGCTTCAAATCCTTGGCCACCAGTGAAACCCCTGATCGAAAATCGATCGTTGCACGCGGCGCGAACAACTGGGACCTTGCCTGGATCGGTTCGCGAACAACCATCGGTTGGTCGAACGTTACACAATCAATCGCGTACGTTTCATCCACGTTGCGTTTGAGTTCCGTCAGATGGGGATTCTTTGTGATAACGACGCGAGTGATCAATTCGTTGGACTCGAACCCGGCGAAGGTACAGGTTTGATCCGTGGACTCCACCATCCCAACCATCTGGCCTCTGGCATTGTAGGCCTGGATCACAACATCGCGGCTGTGTTCGATGCGCTCCAGAAACAGTCCGACTCGATGGACGCCGGCCGAGACGCGCGGTTGCCCCGGCAGACAGAACGAAATGACCGTCGTTCCGCGCAAACGTCCTGGCTTGTCGAGCGATTCATTGAGAGGACAAATACATTTCTGGCCGGCATCAATCGGACAGAATTTGAACGGATACCGGATCGTGATCACCCGTCCATCGTGCGGTGTACGCAATAACAATCCAGTCCAGCTGAACAGTTCGCCGGCATCCAGATCGCTCGGTATTGGTTGGCCCAAGCGGTCGACTTCAAAACTGACAACCGTCTCCTGATCGTTCCGGTAAAATTCGGGAATCGCCTGATTGAAAGTCCGCACATCGACCGGCGCGGGTTCGCGACGCGCGGGACTGTCGGTTGAAGTTGTCACATGCAGAATATTTTTTCGATCGATTTGAACGCGATGCTCGAACAACTGGCCTGCAATCGAAATATTGGTCGCATCGCCTGTCCGAACGGTGCCATCTTTCATCCTCAGTTCATCAAATTGGTTCGCCTGGGGACTGGAATAATTTTCAAGATTGGTCAGAATCCGCCGCGTCCGGTAATCGGATTCCAGGTCTCTGGCCGCCAGCGCATCGCGAATCTGCGACTCAAATGGTCCAAACGTATTCGGGTCGCTCAGTAGCATTTCTGCCTGTTCGCGGCTTTGGTAATCTGCACTGGTCAATTGAATCAACAGCGCCTCGATTCGCGATATCTGATCGCTGACGGGTGACTCGACCAGCTTCAGTTCTTGAACGTCCTCCCAGCGGATAACCCGATCCGTGGAAGTGGCCCCCTCGATGTCGACCCACGGAAATTGCGGCTGTTCAACATCCAACAGCAGCGTCGAGCCATCACGGACTTGGATTCGCAGTTGCTGTTCCGCTGCATTCCCAGCGCTCTCAGGCGCTTCAAAGAACAGCCAGGAAACGGCGATGATCACACAACGAATCAGGTTCATGGTTTTTTCGCTGCGTTGGATTCTGTCGAATGGGACGCAGGTGTGGTCGATTGTTGCACGTCGATGTACTGCCAGGTTCCGGAATTCTGCTCAGCCAGCCGCTTCATGAAAGTATCCGATTGCTGTAGCGGTCCGCGTCCAAACTGGAAAGTGTGAATCTGCGTCCGGCTGCCAACCGCGTTCCGAATCGAATTCAGGTTTCCGTCGTGCAGCCCGGGCAATCCGCCATCAGTCAGCAGGACAATCACATCGGGGCGCAAGGCGATTGCTGCAAACAGACCATTCTGATGGTTGGTTCCGCCGAATGCTACCAGGTTCTGCAAAAAGTCTGGAACCAGCCGTTTGTTTCCATCCGTCGCGGGCAACAATTGGCGGCGGTCGATGATCGCCGTGCGATCGTTATAGGCCACGATTTGGAAATGGTGATGTTTTTCCAGGCTGTTGATCGCGGCAGTCAATTCCGTTCGAGCCTGTTTCAAAACGCCTAAACCCTGATCGCCCATACTTTTCGATCGGTCCATGACAAACACGAATTTGCGCCCAATCAGTTGCCCGCTTCCGAAAACGCTGATCGATGTCGCCGGACCAGCCGGTTGGCGGGATTCGATCAGCCTTCGATCGGCCGCCATCATCTTCAAATCATTTTCCGTCAATTCGTAAGGTCGGCCTGGAACCGAATGGCTGTTCCTCGTCGCCATCTGCGTCGCATCGATTGCCGAATCGACTGCAGCGATGCCGGCCAAATTAATCGGCGTCAGTTGCGGATTCGGAATCTCAGGTGGCGCGGCATCGACAATTTCGGCAATGCTGCTGTCAGTGGATATACTCGGGCTTGCCTCGGATTCTTTGAGGTAGACGACTTGCGAGTTGTCGGCTGCGACCGCCAACACGATTTGTCCGGCTCGCAGCGGCAAATTGGATGGCGATTCGGTGGCGCGCGAAACGATCAGCAGCATCAGGCACGCGATCAAAATCCCATGAGTCAACAGCGACAAACCCATCGACTTGTAACACTGTGACGACATTCAATCGTGTTCCTATTTGCCCGCTTTATAGTACGACAATTATTCAATTGTGTTTCATTG
>JBGSXT010000506.1:0-3053 GCA_041751295.1 Mariniblastus sp. | reverse complement strand
TGTTTCCGTGAAGAAATCGTTGATCTGCACCTCGGTAATCAAGTTGTACGACCGCGCTCCAATATTGCGTTCCAACCAAAATCCGGTGGTTGCGTCCTTGTCCGAATCCCACTCCCGTTCGTAAAACGATTCCAGAAAATTCCGGTCAGTGATATACCCGATTTGCGCGCGAATATTGTGGCCGGGTGCAAGCCGATGGAAGTGTTGCAGCAACAGGCGCCCTCGAAACTCTTCTTCGGGCGTCAGCATCGTTCGCCCCTGGCCAAGATTATCGATCCCCTTGTCATTGATAAACCAACTTTTGTAGATTCCTCGCACGTCTCCCGGAATCCCCAGAAATGAATTCCGCCGATAGGTTGTTTCGGTTCCCACTCCAAGTCCGCGCTCGCTAAAATAATCCAGCGAACCGAGCAACTCAGTCCCTGCCGGCGGATTGCGAACCCCAAGCAACTGGTATAGGTCAAAGGTTGCCAGCGCCTGAAACCCGAACACATTGTCGTTACCCAACCGCAGCCGTTTCAAGTAGAGAGACGGATCGTTCAAACTGGATCGAAACACCGGCCAGGCAAATACCGGCACACCATTGGCGTAGACTCGATTGCGGCGGCTGGTGACAAAGTATTCGTCCTCGAACTCCGGCAGGCCGGTCGCGGGGTCAACGACGGGACTACCGTCAAATGCCGTGACAGGAGTGTTTTGGACACGGTTCAGCTCGATGCTGTCCGATTGCAGCCAATAGCGGGGAAACGCCAGTCGACTCGATGTGAAAGCGGCGCCGTAGGCTGTCAGATTATTGGCATCAACCTGTTGCACGACGCTGGCCTTCATCCGGACCAACCCGGCAAAGTTCTGGATCGGGGTGAAGATGTCTGCGTTCAGGATGGTGCCCTGTTGGAAGTTGGCGTCGTAGTACATCTGATCGGCGTAGATCACCCGCTGATCTTTCGCAAAGATCACATTCCCTTCCAGGTACAATTCCCAGCGATCCGAGCCGTCACCCAGTGGCGACTGCCAGGCCACCACATTGTCCGCCAAAATGATCACCTGCTTGTCGGCGTCTGTTCGAAACGCATCGATCTGGTTCAGGTCGGGACTTGAAATCGTCACGCGCACTCCGCCGCTGCCAACGACGATTCGTTCCAGCGGATTGGCTGGATTGCTGGAAATGTTCAAATTCAAATCGACGGTCGGGTCGCGGCTAGTAATCGCGACCTGCGCTCCGCCCCGATTTGAATTCGAAAGCGTGGGGCCAACGAGCTGTGCCGCTGGAATTGCACTTTCCGGGTCAATGGTGGAGTTCGAATCCGCCGGATCGTCAATTGGTTGTCGAATGTTCAAATCCGGGACGGATGGAGCGGGTGAGGGCGCAATTTCGCGCAACTGGCCGGTTTGCGGATCGATCACCATTTGCGGCTCATCGATCTGCTGGACAAACGTGACCGGCTTGATTTCAGTCTGTGATTCTTCCCGCAGAAATTGCAAAGCCCGTTGCTGTATTTCCGGCAGCGAATCGGATACTGGAGTCGGTTCCGATGTAGTATTGATCTGGGCGTTAGTAAAAAACCGCCCTAGCCATTTCTGGTCAACAATCGCGTCCTCTGCATGACCAGTTTCCTGATGAGGCGTACCCTCGCGAACAAGCCGAACAATGACTTGTTCGCCTTCCAGATAAGTGACCAGTTTTTTCAGATCGGGTTCCGATTCATCCGTCTGAATCCAAATGACCGCTTCATCAGCAGTGGCTCGCATGTCTCCCTGGCTAATGACGACATGGCCATGCAAATGAACCACTTCAGATTGACCTTGATGCCATGTGTTGATCGCGTCGGCATCCAGGTTGACATCGTGAAAGGGGGCAGGCGGCTCGAAGCTGAACTGCTGTGCCGTGACACAGATGGGCATCCCTGACAACGCCAGAACGACAAGGTTGGTAAACGCTCGCAAGTAAAAAAAGCCGAGGCGCAGCAGACACCGGTCTGACTTGGAACCCTTCCAAATCGATCGATGTGAGAACCTGCTCGGAATTCGTCTCAAGTCGCGTTTCCTATCGGTCGAAAAAAATGATACGAACGAATATTCCGGTTTTCGTTAAACGACAGCCCTCAGGCGACCGTGTCCCGTCAACCAGTTTTCGTTACTAAGCTCATGTCGAAATGAGCGCGCAAAATTGCGGCGGAGTATAGAAAGGGCTACTAGTGGTAGCAAGTCAAATCGGAGTTTGCCTGGTTTCACCAGACTGCCAAAGGCAATCTGATCAAGTTGCGTCCAATCGGCAGTCAGGGCAATGTACGTCGATCGCGCGGCCGTTTCATTGCCACCCACCCGAAGGCCATTCCCAACCCCGATCGTTTAAGAATCGAGCGGGAAAATTAGTGTCAATTTCTTCCGTAGCATAGGCTGCCAGCCTGTTGGCTGGAAACGCTTGATAGCTGGAAACTCATCCCAATTATTTTCCGCACTGTGCAAAGCAACATCGATGACGAAAAACGAGTTTGATCCGATCATCGTGACCACAACCAGCGACGACCGCGAGGTGTTGGTTGAAATCAGCCAGCAACTGGTATCCCGCAACCTGGCGGCTTGCGTCCAGATATCTGGCCCGATCACCAGCTGCTATCGTTGGCAGGGCAAGTTCGAAACGACCGAGGAATGGTTGTGTACCATCAAAACGTCGCTCCATCTCTTCGACGAACTGGAATCAGTTGTGCTTGAACTGCACAATTACGATCAGCCACAACTCATCGCCCTGAAAATCGCAGATGGCAATGCCGACTATCTCAACTGGCTGGCGGAAAACTTAAATTGAGTGAATCTGATACCGGCCCTGAGACTAAGAGCCTTTCAAAAGGAGCCTATCAAAAGGGGTCGGAGCCCTTTTGACCCCTCCTGTAAGCGTTCACGGGATTTCAAACTGGCAGGCGATTCGCCCGGGCAACAGCTGACAGGAAGATGAGGGCAGGAAGATATTTCAGCGCGACATTTTCCTGTCCCTATTTTCCTGTCCCTATTTTCCTGTCCCTATTTTCCTGTCCCTATTTTCCTGTCCCTATTTT
>JBGSXT010000505.1:0-2171 GCA_041751295.1 Mariniblastus sp. | reverse complement strand
CCTTGACCACCGCCACCAAGGCCACCGCCGCCGCCGCGATTACCGCCGCCCCCGCCGCCGCCGAACCCCAGTTGTCCCAACACGGGTACTGCTGCAAATGCGGGTGGCAATTCGATAGCCAATGGTTTGCCGCTGTTATTGGTTACCATGACTTTGGCTTCCGAAGCGCTTTTGGTTTTAATCACAACTTGGATTTCACCGGAATCGATCGCAGAAAACATTTCGATCGGCTCGAATCCTTCTACCGCACTCTGCGTTTTCCAAATACTGGACAGACGCTTCTCGGTTTTGCGATCGACTTTTTCTTTTTCGATCGTCACCTTGCCCGTTTCGTCGGCAAGACTGATCGTCGAGATCAACATTGCGACCAGGGGAATCAAATACTTTTGCATGTGAAAAATCTTCGTACTCATTGTCAAGAACTCCTCGGATAGGAACCGGCGGTCCTTGCTAATCGCCAGTCGTTATTGCCTGAACGGCAACTTGGGAATGCCGAAATTGTCTCCGTCCCGTTACAGAACTGCCACCCCTGTCTTTAAAGATAGTCGGGATTGAATCGCGATCCTAGCAATATTTTTCCGGTTGCCATCGAGAAGACAACAAAAAACGGAGGGAATCGCACGAAAAACAGTTCGTTTCATGCGATTCCAGCCGGACAATCCTCAATTCCGGGCGATTACACTAAATTGAAGCGGCTATGACCAACGCGACTATGCTCATCAATTTGAGCAGGATGTTGAGCGCCGGACCCGACGTATCCTTGAACGGGTCGCCGACGGTATCGCCAACGACGGCCGCTTTGTGCGCCTCCGAACCTTTGGTCAGTTTTTGACCATTATGATCGAAGCCCTCTTCGATCATTTTTTTGGCATTATCCCAAGCACCGCCTGCGTTGGATTGGAACAGTGCCATTAGGACTCCGCTAACAGTCACGCCGGCCAACATTCCGCCCAACATCAGTGCATTCGTGTTGCCAGCCATACTGTCAAATCCATTTTCTCCCAGATATTTAGGGATGAACCCGAAGCCAACCGGAACAAGGATTGCCACCAGACCAGGGACGATCATTTCACGAATCGAAGCACGGGTTGAAATCGCAACGCACTTGCCATATTCAGCTTTGCCATCAGCTGCCTCAAAGATCGTCTGATCTGCTTTGGACCAATCTTCAAAATCGTTGTCGCCATTTTTCGTCATCACATCGAGGGCTGCCCGCAGCTGGGGTATATCCTTGAACTGGCGTCGAACCTCTTCGATCATTGCCATTGCCGCGCGTCCGACAGCCTTCATGGCCAAAGCCGAAAACAGAAACGGCAGCATCGCGCCGATGAACAACGACGCCATGACAAAAGGATTGGTGATACTGATGTGTGTAATTCGCATGCTTTCCGGATGAGTTGCGTTGTAGGAAGTGGTAAATGCCGCGAACAGCGCCAACGCGGTCAATGCCGCCGATCCGATTGCAAATCCTTTTCCGATGGCGGCTGTCGTGTTTCCAACCGCATCCAATTTGTCCGTCCGGGCGCGAACTTCCTTGGGCAAATCGGCCATTTCTGCGATTCCTCCCGCGTTGTCGGAAATGGGTCCGTAGGCATCAACCGCCAATTGAATTCCCAAATTGGACAACATGCCGACAGCCGCAATGGCGATCCCGTACAATCCGGCAAACGAATACGCGCCGATGATGGCCACCGCAATAATGACAATCGGAATGGCGGTCGACATCATGCCCACGCCCAGTCCGGCAATGATATTGGTCGCCGATCCCGTGACACTTTGACGAACAATGGACTTGACCGGTCCGGTACCTGTTCCGGTGTAAAACTCAGTGACTTTCCCAATTGCCAAACCGGCACCCAGCCCAAACAGAATTGCAACGAAAACGCCGTAGCCGGTAATGGTTTGACCCTCAAATTCCCAACTCGCTGGCAACATCCACTGAATGATGAACCAGGTCAGAACAATCAACACGATGGCCGAACCGAACTCACCAAAATTGAGCGCGTGGTGCGGGTTACCCCCCTCTCTGACTTTTACAAAAAACGTTCCTGCGATAGAGGTCAGGATTCCGAAACCGGCCAAAACCAGTGGCAGCAGGACCGCCGACAAACCGCCGAACGATTCCGCCTGGAATGGAGCTAACGAGAAAAATGCTGCGCCCAGAACCATGG
>JBGSXT010000504.1:0-3997 GCA_041751295.1 Mariniblastus sp. | reverse complement strand
GGCAATTGCAGATTAATTCCTGCTGCCGACAACTCTGTGGGGCTGATGACGTTACTATCATTCACCGATCTCTTGAATCCGAAATATTCAAGATCGGATTTCTCAGTACTTTCGCAACGAGCATGCCGACAATCACCCGCTGCGATTCCCCCTGTAACCATCATTGAAATTTGTTAAAATTGTCATTCGAAAAAAAGCCATCATGGCCACAGGTTTCACAATAGACTGATCGGGTTCAGAAAAAATGGACGATGCATTTCAAAAACGCGGTATGGCCATGGAGGAGATTTTTTTTCAGAAACGTGATAAGGACTTGCTGGAAAAAATGCGATTGGAATTGGTCGGCAAAGAAATCCGCAGCTCGTTGGTCGAATTTACCGGAATCAAAGACCCCAAAATGATCGATACCATCGCTGAACTTGGCATCACGGCTGATACGGTCGTTGCCCTGACCATGATCCCCCTTGTCTGCGTTGCCTGGGCCGATGGAACCGTGCAACCCAACGAGAGAGAAGCCATTTTGAAAGCAGCCGCAGGTGCCAATGTGACAGTTGCCGCTCCGGCTTATGCGCTGTTGGAGAACTGGCTGCAGACCAAACCTGGACCGGAAGTCCTGGATGGTTGGACGCAGTACATGCAAGCCCTGCATCAGCAACTGGACGAAACCCAATTCAATCAAGTCAGGAATTCGTTACTTTCGCACGCTGAACAGATTGCCCGCAGCGCCGGCGGATTCCTGGGATTATCGACGATCTCCGATGCCGAACAGAAGGTACTGAACCGTCTGCGGGACGCTTTTCAATAGCAAAAACCGGGGAACGCTCGAATGCGTTTCGCCGGTTGTTCTGGACTTGGCAGCGCAAATCAACCTTATCCCGGAACGATAGCACTATGGCGATCAGCGTTGACGTTTTCCGCTGAACCGCACACATTATGTCAGGTCTTTACAATCGCCCCATCGATTTTTCAGGTGCAAGGATGCATAAAGGAAAGTTTCACGTCAGCCTTTCGATAGGCATGTTGCTGATACTGGTTGCTCCTGTCGCTGGCCAGGATAATGACAGCCCAGCGGATAACGCGAAAAGTATACTGGACATCCATCCGTCCGATATTCGGGTCGAGAAGAGCTCCGGGGAACAGCCAGGCGATTTGCCGGTCTTCCCACGGCTCCTGCGCCCGCGGCAAACGGGCAATCTGCAACCAGCGCGGCCGAATCAGGAAGAGGAACAAGCCGCAATTTTCGACAATGAATTGAGAGAAACACCAACAGACCCGCCGCGTCAATCGAAACAATCGGGGCAACCTGAGCGATTCCAATCGACATTCGACAGCCAACCCCTCCCTCCGGAACCGGCGAATCAGAATGACGGATTGAACCGACCAGCGAATCCGGCGGTTGACCCGATGGATGAACTGAACCCCAACCGGCTGATGCCTCGCTTCGAGCCTCAGCGCCCGACTAACCAGTCGCCTGCGGCGTTCCTCGAACCCGAAATCCCTGCCCGGTCAATGGATCAATCTATTCCTGCCACACCAAGCGGATCCGATCCACCAGTGATGACGGCAACGGAGATTCCAGATAATTTTTCCGAAGACTCTGGTTCTGTCCTATCGGCCGGATTTCAACAAATCTCCGAACTTCAACAGCCAGGCCCAAATTCGCCAGCCGAAAAGGTCAAGTCGTTGCTCGCGTATTACAACATCTCCAGCGCCCCGCAACCGCTGCCGGGAATTCCGGCGTCAATTAAAGACCTGCTGCGAACTACGCCACCTGGATCACGATTGAGTATGGTCCAACAATACTGGGAGACGTGGTTTGACTGGGCGGTTTTGCAGAACCGCCGATCGCACGCAAGCTGGCTCAACCAATTGCCTAATCCCCGATCAGGGCCTGAGCAGTTGTTGCTGCAGACCGCCAGGTCGATGGCTGTCAACGAAATCCTGGCGGCGGAAATACAGTTGTCGCGATCACAATCGAAACTGCAACAGTTGTCGCAGTGGAGCGAACAGGAATTGCTGCCCCTTCCGCAAAATGAACCGCTGGTCAACAAATACATCACGCATTACGAATGGTACGCGCAACGACAACGTATGCCGTGGAAGCTGAAAGGGATCAACGAGATGCTGCCACGGACCTATGCGCTAATTGCCCAACGCGCTGATACGATTGGGCAGTCCGAACAGGCACGCAATCAGATTCAACAGGCGGCTTTGGCCGGCCAGCTTGGAATCGGCGATGTGCTGGAATCCGGTCGAGTATGGCAGGCATCGATGCAGGGTTTTGTCAGCACAGTCGTCAGTTACAACCAGGCAATTTCCGACTATGCATTAACGATCGCTCCCGCCCAGAATTCGTTGGAGCAGGTCGTGTCGATGCTGGTCGCTAAACCGGAGTCGGTTGTCGAAGTCGCACAGAAGAACAGTATCCTGCAACGCAATACACAAACTCTGCCAACATCCAACCGGATTGGCACCGTCGGTACGACTGCCGTACCAAATCCCCAATCAGCCACCAGGAGGGGGTCGACCTTTGAGAGTCAGAGTTTGAGTGCGCCTGTTGGGAATCAACCCAATCCGCAATTCAATTCCGGGGGTCAGGTGCTGTCGCCAACAAACGACACCAATCAATTCAACGGGGGCAGTGGAGGAGCATTTGGAGGGGGCTGAAAATCCAATTGTTGCGCTGCGTTGCTTACTGGCTTTGGTCAAATTCGATGGGGCGGCTTTGAACTATCAGGCACCAGCCACACTCCAGTGGACTGCCGTCGCCTGATCGAATGTGTACGGGCAAGGCGACCGTATCCCAAACCCCGGCATACGTTCCGCCAAGAGGATCCGTATATTCTTCAATCTGTTGAGGTTTCATTTCCGCGCAATCGATTCGCGCCAGCTTCGCAAGCATTTCTGCGGAAACAATGCAGTTGCTGGTCTGTTGCGATTCCAAGCCGGATAGGCCTGGATGATGCAGCACCGTGCCTTTCATCGCACTTCGTGTTTCGACCAGCGAAGCAAATCTTGACATTGAGGTCGGTGAATAAGCCAGCGGCCAAATTTCAATCAATGGATCGAACTGTCCCATCGGAATCGTCATGACCAATACACCAATAACCTGTTGTGATCCGTTCCAGACCGGCACGGACAAGCTGCAGAGCTTGAGGTGGTTGTCTAGACCGTAGAACACAGGGCTGAGATACGGCTGTGTTAGAGGTACCGGACGTTGAGCTTGATTTGAATCCAATTCTTCGTCGCCACCATGAAAGTACGGTCGAGTCCAGTGCTTGAATTCGGGTCGCATTCGCGATTCATCAGCGCCGGCGACTCGCGCAACAAGCTGACCTGTTTCATCCAACAGCAACCAGGAAATGGATGGAAGCCGCTGTCCAATGGCGTCACGATGGCGCGTCAACAACTGCTGCAAAGAATCCGGATTGTTTTCGACAGTTTTCAAATTCAAAGCATCGACCACACGAGGATCCTGAGCCAGTTCCTCGAGAGCCATCAGTCGAGATTCCAGATTGTACTGAATCGTCCGGGCCGACATTCGGCAGGTCATGTCCAGAATGTCCTGCTGCGATTCCTTGGCCGCAGCCAGCGCGCGATTTGACTGGCGTTGATTCTGAAGAAAAACAGTGGCAGAAGCCATCGATACAGCCGTCAGCAAAACGGATCCGATCAAGATCGACGCGAACAGGGTTTGATTGCGGCGGATGAACTTTGTACTGCGCTCCTGCCATGTATAGCAGTAGGATTGAACCGGCGCATCGGCAAGATAGCGTTCCAGGTCGTCGGCCATCGCGGCTGCCGTTTCGTATCTATCAGATGGCAGCAGCGCCATCGCTTTCAGGCAGATTGCTTCCAGTGGTCCATCAATGCGCCTGTCCAATTTTCTCGGAACAACAAATTCGCCTTTCAAAATTCCGGTTTTAATTTCGACGGGATTCGCTCCATCAAAAGCCAAGGCACCGGTAATCGTCTTGTAAAGTACGAGTCCGAGACC
>JBGSXT010000503.1:0-10596 GCA_041751295.1 Mariniblastus sp. | reverse complement strand
TGGCTTTCCACCTGGCGGTGGCGGCAATCGGGGTGGCGTCGAGGAAGATGACAAAAAACCAAAGCAGGTCGACCAGCCAACCTTCATGCTGAATGATTCGCGATTGCGAGCCAAGGCTGTTCTGGTCACTGCACGGCATTTTTTGAAAGTACCTAATTCCGAACTCGGCATCGTCACGATCGCCAGCGCTGAAGAAGCAGCTAAAATCAACGACGTACTTCTCGTGGCGATTGACGACCTAATCAAAAAGACTGAATTGGGAGTGATCGACTACAAGGAACTTCGGGACGAAGAACCGGATGACAAGGAAATTACGTTTCGGCTGATGAACATTTATCGGGAAGGAGCCGA
This sequence comes from Mariniblastus sp., assembly GCA_041751295.1. GTDB lineage: Bacteria > Planctomycetota > Planctomycetia > Pirellulales > Pirellulaceae > Mariniblastus. The sequence goes on along the minus strand of JBGSXT010000503.1, from coordinate 10,245 downwards.
CTCGTTGCGCAAACTGATGACCAACCCGCCAGCCAAAGAAATGGCCGCAGACGGCGAAAAAGCCATCGAGATCGAAAATTAGTCGAGCTGCGACTGGTCGCCACCGCCGATTGTAAACGGGTTCCAATAAGACTATCGTAGCCGTGTGATTGTTCACGCGGTTTTTTTTATTGGGTAAACGTCGATGGTTGACGATTTGGAAACTGGCATTGCCGCGTTGCGGGATGTGGTCCGTGAATTTGTTCAGGAGCGCGATTGGAAACAGTTCCATTCGCCCAAGAATCTGAGCATGGCATTGGCGGTTGAGGCTGCCGAATTGATGGAACATTTCCAATGGATTTCCCAGGACGAGTCCCGCGCACTGGACGCCGAAAAACAGATCGAAGTCGGCGAAGAAATGTCAGACGTTTTCTGTTATTTATTGGCGTTGGCCAACGAGCTGGATATCGATTTGAGTTCGGCATTCCAGCGCAAAATGGCCCTGAACCGGCAGAAGTATCCAGCGGCTGAATTTCGCGGCAGGTTTGGTGCGACTGATCCGAAAACGGTTCCACTGGGATAACGGCCAGTAGACAACCGCGGAGAGAATGCAATGTGGAGCAAATGGCAGTCAATCACACTTTGGAAACGTGTCATGATTGGCCTGGCGATTGGACTGGCCATCGGGCTTGGCTTGCATTACGGATTGCCCGAGTCCAATATATCTGTTGACCCAAACGAGCCGAATCAATCCGCCGGCTCCATTTCGGGCGCCCAGATCGCCGAAACATGGATCTACCCGATCGGAGATGCTTTTGTCCGATTGATTAAAATGTTGGTAATTCCGCTGATCGCCACGACTCTGGTGGCCGGCGTGACGGCGATGGGCGATCCGAAAAAACTGGGAACCCTGGGGGTCCGGACCCTGGCAATGTTCATTATGACGACGTTTTTTGCCGCTTGTTTGGGACTCGTATTGGGCACGATCATACGGCCCGGAGTCGGAATCAATTACACCGACGCCAGCAGAGCAGAAGTTGAAGCCATCGAAGGGAAAATCGCGACAGGTTCGGAGTCCTTCACTGTCATCGATCAATTGCTGAACATTATTCCGGAAAATCCCGTGGCAGCGCTGGCCCAAGGTGAAGTTCTGCCAACTATTTTCTTCGCGCTGCTCCTCGGAGTCGGAATTCTGCTTTGTGGGAAAGCAGCTGAACCGCTAAAGATATTTTTCGATTCGGCGGCGGAAGTTGTCATGCGTGTAACGATGCTGGTGATGGAACTGGCACCGTTCGGCGTGCTGGCCTTGATGGCATGGGTCATGGCGACCAAGGGACTCGGCGTGATTGCCAATATGGGCAAACTAGCGCTGGCCCTGTATCTGTGCTGCTTTCTGCAGATCGTTGTGGTTTACCTCGGCATCATCATCAAAGGAATAGCGCGATTGCCGGTAATGCCTTTTGTCCGAGGTGTCGCGGACGCCCAGGGCGTAGCGTTTTCAACCAGTTCCTCCAATGCAACTTTGCCGGTGTCTATTTCCTGCGCGGAAAATAATCTTGGCATCGATAAATCTGTGGCCGGCGCAGTTTTGCCACTTGGCGCCACGATTAACATGGATGGGACCTCCATCTATCTTGGATTGATTGCGCTGTTCGCAGCCCAGGCCATCGGAATGGAGTTGACGCTCAACGACTATTTCAATGTGGCCCTGACAGCGACGCTCGTCTCGATTGGTGCCGCCGGGATACCATCAGCCGGATTGTTGTTGGCTGCGACTGTACTGAATGTGGTCAATATCAGCGAACGGGATGCGCTGCTGGTGATCGCATTCATTTTTCCCTTTGACCGACTGCTGGACATGATGCGCACGGTGACCAATATCACCGGCGATCTAGCCGTTGCCTGTGCGATTGCCAAATGGGATGGCATGCTGGACGAAGAGACCTATCGAAACTTCGACAAAGCCTAGCCCAATTCAGATCCATCGCGTCGGCATCCATGCGCCATTCTCAATCTGGGAACCGTCCATCGGCGGCTGGTTGCACAGTTGACAGTTAGTTCGATTTATTTTGAAAATTCCTATTCGACCGTGACTGCGGCGTTGATTGATTTTTGCCGATCGGTCACCTGCGGCCAGTAGCGTTTAACTTTCAATCGTGGAGTTTGCCGGTCCAAGCCAGGTCGTCAGTTCTTTGGCCAAAAAATGCAACGGGGTAGTCCGGGGTCGGGAGTCGTCGCAAGTTGAACGGAATGCATTGGTCGGATTGCATTGATTCCTATCGCGCCTTGGCCTGTAAAACGAAATGCACTTTAGTCTTCTGCAGCAGTGTGGCTTGCTTGTCCGGACTGTTCAGGCGAACCTCGCCTTCAAGTCGTTCGCCAATAATCAGCCAGTGCGAATCTGGGGGGAGGGGAGGCCAATTAGATGAAAGATTGGAGATGACGCGCCGTTCGGATCCGTTGAATTCGAATACAATCGAATCCTGTTCCCCGCCTTGGTCGATGGCCATTTTGGGACTCTCCATCGCCGAAAACTCGACGAAGGCAAACCCGATAAACATTCGGTTGCCGGCCAGCGACAACATCGGGTTTGTCGCGAGACGCCTGTTGAATTCGAAGTGTGCATCGCGGCCACGAGCTGTTCCGGCGGACAAACTTTCGGTCATTTTTCCCGTCCAGTCGGTGACTTGCAGCCGAAGAGTCTCAACATCCGGATCGTCATTGACTGCCACAATTTGGTGCTGCGCCGCAACCAGGACTACAGCGAATTCTCCCAATATTTTCGTTTCGCTTACTGTGGTCGGCCACCAGCCAAAGAGCTGGCAATCGCTACCCAGTCGATTGATCGTCTCGCTCAGTTCGCGCAGGCTTGAACCGGAATGCGCGACAGGCATTTCCGAACTCTCGTCGACAATGGCATCAGTTTCTTGCTGTTCGTTCGAAAGGGTTTTCGAATCAATATCGAACTGCGGAACGGGCAATGGCTGCAACTCCGTACGCCCGAGTTGTTTGAGTTCAAGAATGAATGTGGCGGGGACTGCCAGGATATCCTGTTTGATTTCATCAACGCCTGATGTATTCATCGCCACCAATTGACTCTGATCGTTGAATAACGGCGCCCCAATCCTGAGTGGCGACAACTGCTGATGCTGTATCCATCTCAAATTTTCATCGTGAAAGCCGAGTCGCACCATTTTTTCGGCAGCGTGGGAATCCATTTCTGCCAATTGAATTCGACGGACGATGCGACTCTCGACCATCGACCAAGGGTAGCTTTCAGTCGGCGGCATGCATTGGATCAAATACTGGCTGCCCACCAGTTTGTCGACATCGGCGATCGGCAAATCGTTGAAAGCGACTACAAAGCGGGGGTTAATCGACAGCAGCACCAGATCGTGTTCCAAATCGGCAGCAATGAATCCACGAACCTGATCAACCAGCGGCTCCGTACCGGTCTCATCCGGAATGGATTTTCTGGCCTGTCGAATGTCGATTTGCTTTGCCCCCGCGACCGCTCTGTAGCTGGTGAGTATCCAACCGCGCGAATCGACGATGGTGCCGGTAGCAAACTGCGATCCAAGCGGCGTCTCCGCCTGGATTTCAACCAGAAACGGACGAACCTTGAACCAGCAGTCGTTCAGCAGTTTGGCAGTCTTGATCGAATTGCCAGGTTTGCGGAACGTATCGTTGTTTGAATCGAGCGACTGAAACGGCTGGGTGGCCTGCGTTTCAACTGCGGCCGGTAATTTGTCGACCGGTTCGGAGCGCAACGTGTTTGATTCGTCCGGAATTGTTTCCGCGACCTTTTCGCTTTCTGAGGCAGTTGCTTCCGGGGCCAGCTCCAGTTCCGATGCCGTTGACCGATTGCCGGAATCTGTCTGACGCAAGACGTAAATCAATCCACCAATCGAACCCATTGCCAATATGAGCAATACAAAAAATCCGACAAGCCGCTGTTTAGCTTTTCTTTTCCGGCGTTGTATCAAGCTGGCCGAGTTTGATGCGATGCTGCCCGTTTTTTCAAACGACTCGTCCTGAGGCGTAACGCGGATCGTCGTTGGGGTAGAATCCGATGCGGTAACTGATCCATCGGATTGCGGCGAACGGCTCTCGTTCCGCTGTTGTTGGCGAGTATGAATTTGCCGAATCCTGTCGGGCTTGAACGAAGTCTCGCAGGCCGGACACTTGATTCGTTGTTCTGTTTCCTGTTCGTCACAAGTCAGAACGATCGCACAAATTGGGCACCTGAATTTCATCTTCCGTTCACTATCGATCGGCCTGCAATGTCATGGTAACAAAATCCGGTTCGCCCTTGCTTGCCGGGTCCGACGTCGTCTATTTCGGAGAATTCTACGCGATTGCCCGAAACATTTGGTGTTCACAAGTGTTTCTGTAAGATTGCGGATTGGAGTTGGGAATCGTCAACAAGGAATTTTGGGGGGAATATTTCATGAATCGTCGGCAATCGCCAATCATTTTGATAATTCTGGGTATCAGCTTTTGTTGGACATTATTCGCGGTCGAGGCCGAGGATTGGACCCGGTTTCGAGGAAGCGAGGGTACCGGGGTCAGCTCCAAGGCAGCACCCGTTAAATGGAGTCCAACGGAGAACCTGAAATGGTCAGTCGAATTGCCGGGCGCGGGAGTTTCGTGTCCGATCGTCGTTGGAGACAAGGTTTTTGTGACCTGTTATTCCGGATACGGGCTGGACAAACGTAATCCGGGCAAATTGGAAGATCTGAAACGACATGTCGTTTGCGTTGAACGATCGACCGGAAAGACTCTTTGGGAACGAACGATCGATGCGCCAACTCCGGAAGATTCCTATACCGGTGCGGGTGTTCCGGAACACGGGTATGCGTCGCATACGCCTGTGTCGGATGGAAAATCCGTGTTTGCCTTTCTTGGCAAAGCAGGCGTGTATGCGTACGACTTGGATGGCAAGCAATTATGGAACGCCGAAGTCGGAAAAGAATCGGATGACCGCGAATGGGGCAGTGCGTCGAGTCCGATCCTGCACGACAACCTGGTGATCGTCCCTGCGATTGCGGAAAGTAGCTCGCTGATCGCCTTGGACAAAGAAACGGGCAAAGAAGTCTGGAAACAGCAATCCGACCTCCTTGGTGGGTCGTGGAGTACGCCGTTAATTGTCAAGGTTGATGACAATAGCAGTGATCTGGTAATTGGTGTGCCGGGAGAAATTTGGGGACTGAATCCGAATAACGGCAAACTCCGTTGGTTCTATCCCGTGGCTGGGAGTTCGTTCTATACCAGCGTTTCTGCCAAAGATGGTGTGGTCTACGGATCAGTTGGCGGTCGTGGCGGCGGCGGTTCGTTTGCCGTCAAGGCGGGTGGCAAAGGAGATGTGTCCAAGTCCCATGAAGTTTGGCAAAACAGCGAACAAAGCAGCTACGCCACTCCGGTTATTCACAATGATCAGATGTTTATCGCTTCCCGCGGCATTGCAACTGCCATCAATGCTGACAGCGGAGAACGCGGAGTACGGACACGACTTGAGGCGACCAATAACGGGAATGACGAAAGTGCTTTGCCGGAAACGGGTAATGCCCAACGTGGTCGAGGCGGCTCGGGAGGCGATTATTCGTCACCGGTCGTCGCTGATGACAAGCTTTATTACATCAAGCGCAACGGTGAAATGTACGTAATGACGACGGACAAAGAATTCAAACAGGTCGCTGTTAATCGAGTCACCGAAGATGCGGAAGAATTCAGTGCGACTCCGGCAATCAGCAATGGCCAGATTTTCTTCCGGTCCAACAAAAAACTGTATTGCGTGGAAGAGGACAAGAAGTAAACGACGATCGGCGGTTTGATAAAGATGTTTAACAATCACAGGAAGGGTATGACAATGCGATTTACAATAACAATGGTTGCAACGGTTTTGATGTCTTCAGGTCTGATTCAGGCTCAGGATGGCGACCGCCCGGGTGGCCGCGGTCTGGGAGGATCCAACCCGCAGGAGATGATCGAACGTTTGTTTGAAAACGATGAAAACAACGATGGGAAACTGTCCGCCGACGAAGTTGGTGAACGCATGCAACGCATGGTCATTCGGGCCGACATCAACGAAGATGGATTCGCGACTAAGGAAGAACTCATCGCTGCGTTTGAGCGAGGCCCTGAAGGTTTGGGCGGGCCGAGAGACGAAGGTGGATTTGGACGTGGAGGCCGAGGCGGCGAAGGTGGATTTGGTGGACCGGGGGGACAGGTCGGTGGAATGACCCGACTACTCACAATGTTGCCAATCATGAAAGCATTGGATGCGGACGGAAACAGCGAACTTTCAACCAAAGAAATTGAAAACGCGGTTGCGGCCCTGAAGTCACTGGACAAAGACAACGATGGCATCCTGACCGCAGTTGAGATGATGCCGGACATGTCGCAAATGCGTGGCGGTGTTGGCGGACAAGGTGGTGCTGGCGCTCGGCTTGGTCAGGATCGGCGCCCGCAACGTCCGGCAATGGACGATGAAGACGAAGACAATAACCGGTGACCTAATACATATCGACAGACACTAATGAACAGTTCGGATGTGAGTCCGGCTGGGTAGACGTTTATTCCGCTAATGCAAATACCGGTCCAAGATAACGCAAGCCATTGAGGTTTGAGGTTCGACTAGCCGATTGACGGAATTCTCAAATCTCAAATCTCAAATCTTTGCTTCCTCCGGTCGGATCGTCGCCGTTTGCCGGCGGGACCATTTTCGAATGCAGCACCGGATCAATCGCGTTGCGCAAGAACCAGCCCCCAGATATGTGGTGGAGACGGCAGATGGGCAAAACGGATTTGTTCAAAACCGTTTACGATCAGCAGATGCTGGAAATGTGCCGGATCATGTAGTTCCCCGTGACGGGTCCGCAACGCGATCTCCAATGCCATGATGGATCGTGTTGCATCTCCCTCCTGTTGGCCGGGAAAAATATCGACCACTACAAATTCTGCCCCTTTGTTCAAATGAGAACGTACCGTTTTGAACAGTGTCTGGCACTCTTGCTCCGTGTGACGATGAATAATACTAGTGGCAACAATCAGATCGAACGGCTGGTGATCGAGTTTGAAATCGAGATAATCTGCGGCAACATACTGAACGCGATCCTGGGCACCAACGCTTTCAATCGTCGCTTCCGCCCGCTTTATATTCGCTGGCGTGTCGAGCAAAACCAGCTGCGAATCCGGATCACGATGAATCATTGTCGATCCAAAAATGGCAGAACCGCAACCAATTTCCAAAATCCGGAACCCGCGCCGCGTGGTGCCAATGTCCAACACGCGTGCCGCGTCGATGGCAGCCGGCGTCATCATCCATTGGTTGGCGGCCGAACTCGCCAGAAAATCGCCTTCCGTGTGGGCCAGCAGTTCATCGTCGGGCAGCGAAGTTCCCGTCCGCACGAAATTCTCCAAATGGCACCAGTACAGATCGCCGAAATCCATGAATTGTTTTGGCACTAGCCGAGCGACGGCCGAAAGGGCATAGTCGTCGCCATATTTTTCCAGCAGTTCCGTGTGGATCAGTACATCCAGCAACAACTGCAATATTTTTTTTTCTGTCGATGTCTGCGCGGCAATTTGGTCCACATTTTTCTGACCCTCGGCCAGCACCTCAAACACACCAACAGCAAAAGCGGTGCGAATTGCGTACGATATCGCATTCCGATTCTGCAATCGAACATAGTCCGTTAACGCATTGATTCTGGAACCAGCCATCTTTCCTGCCACATCGCGAGCCAACAAACATTCTCTTTCAGCTCGAAAAGCCGATCAAAATGTTTTACCATATTTGAGGAAATTTGTGATCCGAGTTGTTGGTGCGCCACTGCCCGAATGGAACCCGCGAATGTTTGTAACACCGAGGCCAGCCCGTTTGAATCCGAGACCCAAGCACTTTTTGTCGAAACAGTTCAGCTGTCTGACCCTGGTAATATTGCTGACGGCTGTTTCGTTGGCCGCCCAGGATAATGCGCCCACTCCGACTGTGCCTCCAGGATTTCTGGCCGAAAGGTTGTATTCTGTCCCCGCAGAGCAGGGCTCATGGGTCTCCATGACCAGCGATCCTGTTGGTCGATTGATCGTCTCTGACCAATACGGCAGTCTCTACCGCGTAACCGCAGACGTACAACCGGTGAAAGTCGAAAAGCTCGACCTCAATATCGGATTTGCCCAGGGTTTGCTGCATGCCTTTGACAGCCTGTACGTCGTCGCTCACCCCAGCGAATTCGAATTTGTTGACGCATTCGGCGAACGTCGAAAAGAATCGCGGACGGCTGGGTTATATCGTTTGCGAGATACCAATGACGACGATCAGTACGACGAGATAAAACTGTTGCGCCAGTTCGAGGGGGAAGGGGAGCATGGACCCCATGCCGTGATCCTCGCACCAGACGGACAATCGCTGTACGTCTGCGCCGGCAACCATACGAAAATTCCAAATCCGGAATATTCGCGAGTGCCAACCGTCTGGCAGGAAGATCAAACGACTCCCCACTTGCCCGATGCCGGCGGCCACGCGGTTGGAATCCTCGCGCCAGGCGGCTGGATTTGTAAAACGGATCCGAACGGCAGCCAGTTTGAATTGGTCAGCGCTGGATTTCGCAATCATTACGACATCGCCTTTGCACCTGATGGCGAACTGTTTACGTACGATGCCGACATGGAATGGGATATCGGTTTGCCCTGGTACCGACCGACCCGAATCTGTCACGTGACCAGCGGCAGCGAATTTGGCTGGCGCAACGGTTCGGGAAAATGGCCCAGCTATTTCCCCGATAACCTGCCGGCGGCCGTCGAGATTGGACCCGGCAGCCCGACCGGTATCGCCTTTGGAACGGGAGCAGAGTTTCCGGTCGAGTATCAGAATTCACTGTTTATTGCCGATTGGAGCTACGGCATCATCTATCGCGTGCAACTGGAATCCAGTGGTTCGACTTTCAAGGGAATTGCCGAGACATTTTGTACGTCTCCGGCTCTGCCTGTTACTGATTTAATCATCAATTCAATTGATGGGGCGATGTACTTTTTGACTGGAGGCCGCAAGAGCCAATCTGAGCTTTATCGCGTGACCTACCGGGGAAATGAATTAACCGAATCGGCAACGTATCCGGCGACCGATCCATTGGTAGAAATTCGCCGGAAGTTGGAAGACTTGCACGTCAATCCATCACAGGAGAATCTGGAAATTGCCTGGCCGATGCTTTCGCACGACGATCGTTTCATTCGGTTCGCAGCCCGCACGGCGATTGAACTGGTGCCAGGAAACAGCTGGTATCGTCGGGCGCTGGAGGAACCAGACGCACAGGCTCGGCTGGAATCGCTGTTGGCACTGGTTCGAACTGCGAACGACGGCCAATTGCAGGCAGATGTTGTTCAATCGCTCGGACAACTTGATTTTGAAAACCTCAGGGAAGAGCAACAACTGCATTTGCTTCGATTGTATGGTTTGGTTTTGACTCGCATGGGTGAACCGCAGATCGAAACTTTGCGATCCGTTAATGCGCTGTCGCGGTACTACCCCGCCAGTTCGGATCTCGTCAATCGTGAGCTGTCGCGTGTACTGGCTGCCAGCCAGGCGGAAGATGTCGTGGCCAAGACAATCGATTTGATGGAGAACGCTGGTACGCAGGAACAGCAGATTCACTTTGCGATGGTCATTCATGCCGTGCAGTCCGGTTGGACTGACGCGCTGCGGGAACGATACCTGCAATGGTTCATTACGTCGGCTAAGTACGCAGGCGGCAGCTCGTTTCGCAAATACTTGGCCAACATCCGTTCGCAGTTTGCTGCCTTCCTGACTGACGACCAGAAGAATCGGCTGAAGCCACTCCTGCTGGCGGATGTCGAACCAGTTGATCCGTATGCGCAATTGCGCGATCGACCAACGGTCAAACAGTGGACACTGGACGATCTGGCGAGTCTATCTTTGGAAAATGGAGACCTCAACAACGGCGAAAAGATGTTTGCGATGGCCCTGTGTTACGGTTGTCATATCATCAACCGTCAAGGAGGAATCGTTGGTCCGGACTTGACCAACGCGGGCCGACGCCTCAATACTCGGGACCTGCTTGAAACCATTGTCGACCCCGACAAGGCGATTTCCGACCAATACCAGGCGACGGTTTTCCAATTGGACGACGGTCGCACCATCGTTGGTCGGACCGCAAATCGGAGCGGAAGTATCTACCTGGTTCAGGAGGACATGATTCGCCCGGGTGAACTGACCCGAATCGAGGCAGAACAAATCGATTCGATGCG
>JBGSXT010000502.1:0-4381 GCA_041751295.1 Mariniblastus sp. | reverse complement strand
GTCCCCGCGACAGCGCGGTTTATCAGAAGCCGGACGATGCCTGGGGCTTAATCGTCTGGAAAGCAGCCCTCGCTGCCGACGTTGTGAGTTCTTCGCTCGACATTTATGATGACTTCTATCGACACGTTCATCAAATGCTTTCTGAGCTGCTTGAACAACACGAGTTGCTGGTGGTGCTTGATCTTCACAGCTACAACTACTTGCGGGATGGTGCCGATTCAGATCCCGCCGACCCGCAACAGAATCCGGAGGTTAACATCGGCACGGGCACGATGAATCGCCAGTTTTGGTCACCCTTGATCGATCGCTTGATTTCCGATTTGCGAAACGCGAACTATCTAGGACGGAGTCTTGACGTTCGCGAGAACGTGAAATTTCAAGGAGGCGAGTTCGGCCGCTGGATTCATGAAACCTTTCCGAAGCGTGTTTGCGCACCGGCCATCGAGTTCAAAAAGATTTACATGAACGAATGGACTGGAGAGCCTGACCGCGTGGCCATCGATGCGATCGGCAAAGTTTTGCAATCGACGATCGCTGGTTTGAAACAGTCATTGGGCATAGTCGGCACGAAAAATTCATGAACGATCAATCTTCTGGCAAACCATCGGATATACCTGACGAAACAGTGTTTTCGCTGGAAAAACTGATTGTTGATATTCATACTCGACTGCACGAAGGCAAACGGCTCCGTCGGACTGTTTTCAACGACGGCCGCTTGAGAATTGATCGGAGCCTGCCGTTTCTATGCGTCTATCGCAAACCTCCAGACGGCTGCGACATTGGGACCGTCGAACTGGTCACCACCGAGGCGTCCTATCTGTTCGTGTCTGGCGACGACGAATCCGTCGAATTGATTTGCGAAGCGGTAAGAGAAGTCTCTCAGAAAAAGTTTGGTGCTTTTCTGTTGATCGAATTTTGGACGCAGGACCTGTCTGACCCCTCACACGAGTCTACAGAAATGCTCCATCCCAGTTTTCGAATCGATGTACCCGACAATGAAGCTCTTTTATCGACGGCCAAAACACTGGAAAAATCGCTGGGCGAAATTCGATTGTCGAAAATGCACTCCCAGGTTTCCATCAGGAACGTGACGTCCATTGTTCCGCCGAATTTGAAACCACTTTTCGCTGAGTTGCCTGCGGATTCCCAAACCTTCTTCCACATCGGAATTGCCGTACACCCGGTTTTTCGCCGAGCCGATGAGTTGTTTCCGATTGTGTTGCAGAATCTACGGCGACAGTTGGCGGTCGCCATTCGGAAAATGCTGTTCACGTTTACGCATGATGTCCTGGACGAAGCTCCCAGGCACTACCAGGCCTTCGGACCGACTTCGCTCGTCAAAGCTACGTCGTTGGTCGATCAACAACTGTCAGACATTTCGACCAGTTTCGACTACCTGCTGCAGATCACGCCCGTCAACGCTTATGAAGCCTGGGAGGCATTTCAAGCGTCTGGGTTCAAGAAACAACCGGTCTTTTACTATCGCCCGCTGTCGCGTGATCCAACCGAACTCAAGCGCGCTTTGTTCGACGTCCCGATCGACCGCATCGAAGATCCGACGCTGTCCGAGTTGTTCTGGGAAAAGCAGGACGAACTGGAACACCAACTGACCTCGCTTCGCGACATTGACACGCCGCAGTTTCTGTACAGCAGTTTGCAGTTGTACGGTGAAGTTGAAACGGATCTGCTGAAAATGGCGGAGAAGTTGTTGGAGCTGACCACGGATAGCGTCGACGAGGAATCATCAAGCCAATCGTCGATCAGTTGCGATGAGTTGGTTGCACGAGCGCAGGAAGAAGTCGCCTTTTACCGCCAGCTCGACAGCAGTTTTCATGCCTCGGTTCAACGCTCCAACAGTATCGCTGCGGGCATTATGATTTCCAAGGACACGATTCTGGTTAACGAGAATATCAAAGTCAAACCGGATCGTGTTGAGGCCATGATGCATCACGAAGTGGGAACTCATTTGCTGACCTTTTTCAACGGTCGCCATCAGCCGTTTCAACAAATGTATGCGGGTCTCTCGGGTTACGAATCGTTTCAGGAAGGCATCGCTGTTCTGTCGGAGTATCTGGTCGGTGGTTTGGATCGGACGCGGGTTCGAACGCTGGCGGCCCGGGTTGTGGCAGCGAACCAATTGTTGCTGGGCCGATCTTTTATTGAAACCTTTTCACAGCTGAAGGATGAATACGGTTTTGGCGACAAGGCCGCGTTCAATCTCACGACGCGGATCTATCGCGGTGGCGGAACCACCAAGGACGTGATCTATTTACGCGGGCTTCGCGACGTGTTGACCTATCTGACCGATTGCGATGCTGTGGAAATTGATCGCCTGTTCGTGGGCAAAATCGCTTTGAAACACATGCCAGCCATTAACGACTTGATGTATCGCGATATCATCAAGCCGCCGAAGTTAATGCCTCGTTACCTTTCAGATCCCACGGCACAGGAATTGCTTAGCCACTGCGTCGGGCTCGACGTGATCGGTTTACTTGATCCCGATTCGAGTGAGTAGCAACCAAGAAACAGCCTCTCACAAATTTTTTTTGACACACCAACCAAAACCTAACGAGCCGTAAATGAAAATAGGATTTGTTGTCAACGATCCGTTGACCGAAGAAGCTGGCTTTACGACGACGCGATTGTCGATGGCTGCCGTGAACATGGGTCATGAAAGCTACACGCTGGGAGTGGGCGATTTTGTCTACGCTCCCGACGGTTCCATTCACGCCCGTGCCCGTTGCGTTATGGGCACGGGTTATGATTCTCTGGAAACGTACACTGCGGAACTGCAAAACAAGGAGGTGTCCAGTGAAAGAATCAGCGTCGACGACTTGGATGTCCTGCTGCTACGCAACGACCCTTCCGCTGACGCCGCAGCGCGGCCTTGGGCACAGACCAGCGGCATACTGTTTGCGCAATTGGCTGCGCAGCGAGGTGTCATCGTACTGAACGATCCAGAAAATCTGGCGAACGCCATCAACAAAACCTACTTTCAACATTTTCCGGATGCCGTTCGGCCGCGGACCTGCATCAGTCGTGACGTAGAAGAAATCAAGAACTTTGTCGAAAGCGAGAACGGGAAAGTTGTCGTCAAACCATTACAAGGGTCTGGCGGTCAAAGCGTGTTCCTGATTAACGAAGACGACAAAGCCAACATGAATCAAATGATCGAAGCCGTGATTCGCGACGGATACTGCATCGCGCAGGAATATCTGCCGGCGGCCGTCGAAGGAGACGTGAGGATGTTCGTCATGAATGGTCAGCCACTCTTCCATGAAGGCAAATACGCGGCGTTTCGGCGGGTCAACAAGACTGGAGACGCGCGCAGCAACATGCACACGGGAGGCGAAAGTGCGGAAGCCATAATCACTGACAAGATGTTGGAATTGGTCGAAATGGTGCGACCCAAATTGGTTAGTGACGGAATGTTTCTAGTCGGCCTCGACATCGTCGAAGACAAACTGGTCGAGATCAATGTATTCAGCCCCGGAGGTTTGGGCAGCAGCCAAAAACACACCGGCGTCGATTTTACTCAAGCGATCATTGGCGATCTCGAACGCAAAGTCCGTTACCGGGAATACTACGGAAACCGAATCCGCAACGTCGATGTCGCCACGATGTAGACGGTTGATGCCCCACGGTTCTCCGATTGCAACCGCCGGTTCGACAATTCCCTTGTCAGCCAACTGAACAATCGCGATAATGGCGGTTTTGCGTCCGGTTGGGTGAAGAGAGTCGATTTCAGCAACCGATGCAGTGGACTTTTCCATATCTGACTGTTTATGCCGAGGGCCCCCTCTCTGTGTCCTAAACATTCCCTACAGGAATCGGTCGCGATCGCGGCAGTTATCGTGATGCTGCTGCTAACAGGCGTAATCACTTGTCGCGCCTTTGTGACGTTGCAACGCAACCGCGAATTGATGCGGCACACTTATGAAGTGATGCTGAATTTGGCGGAAATCGAGTCGACGATGAACGACGCTGAGACCGGCCAGCGTGGTTTCATCATTACGGGCCGCGAGGAATACCTCGAACCGTTTGAAAATGCCGTCCATGGCGTCGATGACCTGGTCGATGCCACCGAGTCGTTGAATTCGAATGACTCCCGTCAACTGGACAATCTCACTCTGCTCAGCTCACTGATTGCCAAGAAGTTTGTCGAGCTCCGATTAGCGATTGCGGCACGTCGTGACGGCGGAATGGAGACGGCACAGCAGGCGGTGAATACCGACGTTGGCAAAAAAACGATGGATCGCATCCGGGAAGTGACCGCAGCAATGCGTGACATCGAAGGTGACTTGCTCGCCCAGCGTAAAGCGGTTGCCAGTACCTCTTACAAGTCTGGGTTGATTACGTCGGTCGTGTCAACAGTTTTCTC
>JBGSXT010000501.1:0-2729 GCA_041751295.1 Mariniblastus sp. | reverse complement strand
CATCTGGGATTCTTCACCGGCATGAAGATCGGGCGGTCGGATGAAAAATCACAATTCCGCCGTCTTTTTCGCAGCGACAATGATTTTCACGAAGAGCTTTATTTGGCCGACGGTCGCGGCGTCGATCCGGATTTGTATGACACGCGAGAATACGGTCATGACAATTGGAAAATGGCCTATCAGTGGTATGACAATTCGCGCGGATTGGTCGAAAAATACCCGAAAGAGCAGTATTTGAATGACATGATGTTCTACCGAAAACGGCCGATGCAATTGATGAACCAGGCCCGTGGTCTACAGGAAGAATACCCGACGGACGACATCATTCAGGAAATCTGGCGCGAGGCGAGCCAGGAGTGGAAGCAATTTGGGCAACGGGAGATTCGCAGCTCAAAGGGCATTCCGATAACGTTCGAGGGCTTGGCGGAAATGCAGACTCAATTGGCCATGTTGCGCGATCAATTGGACGATTTGGTTCCTGGTTTTCGGGATGGATATATGCAGGAATTGCAGAATTCGATCGGACTTTCGACTGAACAACTTGATGCTCTCGCAATACCGCCTGACGAGCGGTCGGAAGAACAAGCAGTGATCGCAGCTGCGGCCGACAGCATCATCCTGAAACGCAGCCGGGGAATCGATCTGCGGATTGCGGAAAATGCCAGCCCCAATGAATTGGTCGCGTCGCGCCGGTTGGCCGAACAGATCGAACGGGTGATGACGCAAATGCAGTTTGCGGAGTCCTATTCGGAAACCGTAAATTACAAGTACTGGGGGATTCGATCGGAAACTGAATCACGGGATAATGCTGCCGATGCCCGCCGCGCGATGTATGCTGCCCAGGAAATGAAACGGAGTTCCATTTTTGACGACGAATTTCAATTCGATACGAAGACAAAAGAAAAGATACTTGTTAAACAGGGCGCGATTTCGCTGTATGAAGCTGCGTTCGCCAAATGGAAAACGGTTCTCGACGATCCGCAGGTTAAAGGGACCGAATTGGCCGATGGCGAGATTGTCGATGATTTGTTGGACGCGTCTGCAGAATATTATGACATGCTGAGAATCACCGGACGGGAGTGGCCCGAGAATTTTCCGTTTCAGGGTTTTGTTGACGCTGAAGTTGCCCAAGGCGAACTCAAATTGCCGACTTCCCAGGATGTCGCGGACAGAATCAGCGGGCGAACGGAGACGGATACTAAGGATGACGCGCCAGAACCAGCTGCCGACAACGATAATCAAGAACAGAGTCCGGTCGACGATGAAAAGGGCCTATGAACTGGCGGGAACTGATTTCGACAATCCGGAAACAAAGCGATGTTATCGAACTCGGTGGCGGTCAAAAGGCGATCGATCGACAGCATGACAAGGGCCGCTTGACAGCTCGCGAAAGAATCGGCAAGCTGCTGGATGACAGCTCGTTTTTTCTTGAGGTGGGTCGATGGGCTGGCTGGGAAATGTACTCCGAATGGGGCGGCGCCATTTCCGGCAGCGTGATTTGCGGGCTTGGAAAGGTTTCTGACCGCACGGTCATGATTATCGCCAACGACGCGACCATCAAAGCGGGCGCGTTTTTTCCGATTACCTGCAAAAAAGTTCTGCGCGCGCAACGGATCGCGATGCATTGCCGCGTGCCGCTGGTTTACCTTGTCGATTCGGCCGGTGTCTTTCTGCCGCTGCAGGATGAGATTTTTCCGGATGAAGACGACTTCGGCCGCATCTTTCGCAACAACGCCGTCATTTCCGCGATGGGTATTCCGCAAATCGCGGCCATCATGGGGAATTGTGTTGCCGGCGGCGGATACCTGCCAGTGCTTTGCGACAAATTGATCATGACGGAAGGATCGGGTTTGTATCTGGCTGGTCCGGCATTGGTCAAAAGCGCGATTGGTCAGCAAGTTGCGCACGAAGACCTCGGCGGTGCGAAAATGCACGCCAGCATCAGCGGTACCATCGATTACCACGAAGCCGATGATCAAGCCGCGATTGGGCGGCTGCGTTCCCTGATTGGCATCATGCCCCACGATCGAATGGCGCCGGAATTCAGACACGATGAAAGTTTGGAACCCGCCCGCAGGTCGGCGGATATTTACGATGCGATTCCAGTCGATCCCCAAACTCGCTACGACGTTCGTGACCTGATCGGCTTTCTGGCAGATCAAGATTCGTTTCAGGAATATAAAAAAGATTACGGGCAAACGATTGTCTGTGGTCACGCCAAAATCGGCGGGTATCAGATCGGGATCGTGGCCAATCAGCGGACTGTCGTGCAAACACCCAAAGAAGGAATGCAGTTCGGCGGCGTCATCTATCATGACAGCGCTGACAAGGAAGCCCGTTTCATCATGGATTGTAATCAAACCTGGACTCCGCTCCTGTTTCTGCAGGATGTGATTGGATTCATGGTCGGCAAAGACAGCGAACAGGCCGGCATCATCAAGGCCGGCGCCAAGCTGGTCAACGCGATCAGCAACAGCCGCGTCCCGAAGCTCACCGTGATTGTCGGCGGCTCGTACGGCGCGGGGAACTACGCCTTGTGCGGCAAGGCCTTTGATCCGCGGCTGATTTTCGCCTGGCCCAACGCCCGCTACGCCGTGATGGGCGGCCAGCAAGCGGCCACCACCTTGCTCGATGTGCAAATCAAAGCCCTGGAACGTCAAGGCCACCAGGTGGATGCCGCCGAAATGGAGCAACTGCGGGACAAGGTCAAGGCCAGCTACGACGAGCAA
>JBGSXT010000500.1:0-3295 GCA_041751295.1 Mariniblastus sp. | reverse complement strand
GCTGTCGCACAGTCCCGATCAAGTCGGTTGGGCCGTTCGCAGGGATTTCGATTTAATGTTTGCTGGACATACGCATGGTGGTCAGATTCGACTGCCGATTGTCGGCCCGATCATCGCGCCCAGCCGCTTCGGTATCAAGTTCGCTGCGGGCACCTTTCGGATTCGCGGCACGATGATGCATGTCAGCCGTGGACTATCCAGCGATGAACCCATTCGAATCAACTGCCCGCCGGAACTGGGGATTTTTACGTTGCTGAAATGTTGACATTCGGCAGCAATGAGTACCTCAACCGCTGAATTCAGTTTGATTTCCAGGAAAACCGGCTACAATACCTGTACCGTTGGGGGATTCCCGAATTCTTGGATTAGAGAAATGAAAATCACGCGTGGATATTGGGCAATCGCAGTTACAGGTTTCCTGGTGGTAGCGATCGGATCGACTATGGGAACGCTGATTGGACAGCGATTTGTCTCAGCTGGCAGGTCCCATCCAATGGTACTGCGTGCTGATACGGCGGCCCGTGGCGAATCGATGTCGATGGCCACCGGTATCATTGACAGGAATCGCCAACTCGATGGCCTGTTTGTATTGGATCATCTGTCAGGTTTGCTGCAATGCTGGTTGCTCAACCCGCGCACCGGAGAGATCGCCGGTATCTATGCTGCCAATGTCAATGACAGCCTCGATTTAGCCAAGGGGGGCGATGCGGATTACGTCATGACGACCGGAACTATCAACGTTGAAGTGCGGCTGAATAACGTTCCGTTGGCAGGATGTATCTGTTACGTAGGAGATGGCAACACGGGCAAAGTCGTTGGTTACTCGCTGTATTACGACCGACAGGTGGTTCCGAACAACCGCGCTCAAATAGGTGAGCTCGTTGTTGTCGCGCGCGGATTGGCCAGAGAAATCGGATTGCAGCGGGATGAGTGAAGCCAGGAAATCCCGACTGCTGCCTGCTCAAGGCTACTCGGCGTTTTCGTAAGACGCGGCCTGTTTTTCGTTGATCGAAAAACGCTGGATTTTTTGCGCTCGTCCGGTGCGGGAATCAATATCCATCAGACAACCGTTGATGCGGACGTCATTGTGGGCGACTGTGAACGGCAATGGTCGGAAGGTAAGAGTGGCGTCCATGACGTTATTGATCTGCCGACCCAATATGCTCTCGTGGGGGCCAGTCATTCCGGCATCGCATTGAAACGCCGTTCCACCGGGCAGCACCTGTTCGTCGGCGGTTGGAACGTGTGTGTGGGTGCCGATGCAAGCTGAAACCCGGCCATCCAGAAATCGGCCCATCAGCTGTTTGTCGCTAGTCGCTTCGGCATGAAAATCACAGAATCGGACTTTGACGTTTTCAGGAATCTCGCCCAGAATTCGATTGGCAGCCTGAAATGGACAGTCCACCGGTTTCATGAAAACGCGTCCGATCAGGCTGAAGATGGCGACTTCCTGGCCATTCTCCGTTTTGACCGTTGTCCAGCATTTGCCAGGAGAATCGGGTGGAAAGTTTCCAGGCTTGACAATATTGGATTCCGATTCAAGCACTTCGATGATTTCTTTTTTCTTGTAGATGTGGTCGCCGAGAGTAATGCAATCGGCACCGGCGGCGATCAGCTTTCGATATATGGAGGGTGTGATTCCCGATCCGCCGTCAGAATTCTCGGCATTCACAATGACCAGATCCAGCGATTCTTCCCGACGAATTCCTTCGAGCGACTGGACTACGATGCTGACGCCACAGCGTCCGACAATATCGCCGATAAACAGGATGCGCACGGATGGCTTTCTGAAGATTTCCCGAAGGCAGGTTATTTGGCCAATTCGGTAAAACGGGACTCGCGAATGACTGTAACTTTCACTTCGCCTGGATACGACAGTTTGTCTTCGTAGGCCTTGGCAATATCGCGACAGATTCTGGCCGCTTTGGCATCATCAGTCTCGCGGGCACAGGCAATCACGCGCACTTCGCGCCCGGCTTGTACCGCAAACGCCTGTTGCACGCCTTTGAACTCCAACGCGATGGTCTCCAGTTCTTCCATCCGCTTGATATACCGATCAAGCGATTCGCGGCGCGCTCCCGGTCGTGATGCGCTGCAGGCATCACCGGTCGCGACGATAACGGTGTAAGGATGCTCAATCAGGATTTCATCGTGATGTCCAAAAGCCGCGTGCACCACTTCTTCATCCTCGCCATGCCGTTTTAGTAAATCGGCACCAATTTTGGGATGCCCACCTTCCAGGTCGTGGTCCGCCGCCTTGCCAATATCATGCAACAATCCGCAGCGCCGTGCCAAATCACCATCCAGTCCCATCATCTCGGCAATCATGCCGGACAAGAATGCAACTTCAATACTGTGCCGCAAAACATTTTGGCTGTAGCTGGTCCGAAAATGCAAACGGCCGAGCAATTCAACGATGCGGTCGTGCACTTTGTGAACGTTAACTTCCTCGCAAGCCTGCACACCCTTCTTCCAAATCAGTGCGTCGATTTCCTTTTGGGTTTCGGCGACGACTTCTTCAATTCGGGTGGGATGAATCCGTCCATCGGTAATCAGTCGGTTCAGGGCCATTTTTGCGACTTCCCGTCGCACTGGATCAAAACCGCTGACGATCACAACGCCGGGCGTATCATCGATTATGACATCGATCCCGGTTTCTTTTTCGAAGGAACGGATGTTTCGCCCTTCGCGGCCAATGATCCGACCTTTCATTTCATCGTTGGGAATATCAATCGAACTGGTTGTCGAATCCGCCGTATGCGATGCGGCAAACCGCTGTGTCGCCACCAACAGAATCTCGCGTGTTCGCTCATCGCACAACTCGGTCACTTGACGTTCGTGCTTCAGGATACGACTCCCCACCTCGTCTTCCAGTTCGTCTTCCAGCAGTTTCAGCAGTCGACGAGTCGCCTGTTCTTTGTTTAGCCCGGTCATCTGGTGCAGCTCACGCCGCTGTTTGTCAAAAATGTCGTTCAGGTCTTTTTCGCGCTGTGTCGCACTTTCCAGTTTGACTTTTAATCGCAGCTGCATCGATTCGATGATCCGCTCCTGTTTTTGCAGGTCATCCGTTCGCTGGTTAGTCGCTGTTTCCCGTTTGTCGATTTCGCGTTCGCGGTCCAGCTGTTTTTCGCGCAGCTGGCTCAATTCGCGCTCGACCCGGGACTTGCTCTCCAGTTCGCTCTCCTTGATTTTCAGTTCCAGCTCCTTGAAATGCGTCTCCGCATCCCGCCGGGCCGTCTCAAGAATATTGCCCGCTTTAGTTTTCGCGTCGCGTTGGACGATCAGCGAATAGCCA
>JBGSXT010000499.1:0-4326 GCA_041751295.1 Mariniblastus sp. | reverse complement strand
AATGCCCCCCACAGCTATATTTTCAGCTGCCAATCGCCAACTGCCAATCGCCTTCAGGTAATAGTAACAGGATGAATCCTTCCGACGGGATTGTTGCGGAACCGTCACAGCCAATGGCGGCCGAGGAGGGATCAGACACTCGCGGTTTTTAGACTCCATGCAGAAAACAAAACAGCTAAAATCGTCCGTTCAAAAGACGGGACGCAATGCAAACGGCCTTCGACCCCGCCAGCGCATTGGAAAATACCGGATCGAACGGTTGATCGGCAACGGCGGGTTTGCGCGAGTCTATTCGGCGGTGGACATGATCGAAGGTATTCGGGTAGCGCTTAAAGTCCCCCTTGACCAACTGGTCGACGCAGGGCTGTTGCAACAGTTTCGCCATGAGGTTCGGCTGGTCGCCCAATTGGAACATCCCAATATTCTGCAACTGCGGAATGCCGATATGGTAGAGGATCGGTTTCTGATGGCGACCTTGTTGGGGCGTGAAACCCTGGAAAAACGTCTGGCGCGGCGGATGTCGGTTGAAAAGGCTTTGCGATTTGCTGAACAAATGATCGCGGCCGTGGCCTACGCCCACGATCACAACATCGTGCATTGCGATGTCAAACCGGAGAATTTCATTCTCTTTGAAAATGACCTGTTGCGGTTGACGGATTTCGGGATTGCCAAAGTTTCCCGGATGACACTTGCCGGTTCAGGAACCGGCACGGTTGGCTTCATGGCTCCCGAACAGGCGATGGGGAAACCATCTATGCGATCCGATGTGTTTTCGTTGGGACTGATCCTCTATCGTCTGTTAGCCGGCGCGTGGCCCGAGTATCCGTTCCATTGGCCACCGCCAGGCGCTAATAATCTACGCCTGCGGCGTGTTCACCCGGACATGATCCGCCTGATCAAAAAAGCAATTTCATCCAATCCGCGTGAACGTTTTTCAGACGCGGTAAAAATGCAGACGGAATTTGAAAAATTGTACCCCATGGCCCTTCGTCATCTCAGGAAAAACAAGTCTGGCGATCGCAGCAGGTAAATGCAATTCCATACGTGGTTTCAACAGGATGCAGCCAATACCAGCCCCATCAGTTTCTGTTGCGGCTCGGCCGTTGCGTGTTCCTACAGATCGCCTGATAAGGAATCCGAAAACGAAGATGCGGCAGCTCTGATTCAACTTTCGACGGACCACGGCATTGTCGCAGTGGCCGACGGAGTCGGAGGCCAGAATGCGGGAGACCGGGCAGCACGCGCCGCGATTGGGACCATCCTGAAATACTGCAAGGTGTTCGCCCGTGAATGCGAGGGCAATCCGCCAACCAGCATCCGGTCTCATCTGCTCGATGCCATAGAAGCTGCCAATCGAGAGGTTCTAGGCTGGGGCATCGGCGCGGGGGCAACACTGGTCGTGGCAGAGTATCTCAAGGGAAAATTACGAATTATCCATGTCGGCGACGCCAGCGCGATGGTCTGCAGCAACCGGGGGAGAATAAAATTCCTGACCGTCGCCCATGCTCCAGTGGCAATGGCCGTTGAGCTGGGATTTCTTAACGAATCTGAAGGCCTGGCGCATGAGGATCGGAACATCATCAGCAACTGCATTGGTTCCAGCCAAATGAAAATTGAGGTCGGACCGGGAATGGTCATGGCTCGCCGGGACTCGCTGTTGCTCTCATCCGATGGCCTATTCGACAATCTGAAGACGGACGAAATCGCAGCGATTATTCGATCGGGTTCACTGAAGTCCCAATCCGACAAGCTGCTTGAAAAAGCCCGGCGTCGCATGTTGAAACTAGACGCCATTCCCTGTCAGCCGGACGATTTGACCATGATCTGCTTTCGCCAGACGCCGGTCAAAGCTGGTGGCAAGTGAAAATTTACCAGCGTAGAACCGTTGTCCCCAACTGTTTCGCAACAGTTGGGGGCAACCGTTCCACTCTGGTTGGGTATGGTGTCAGCTGCCTCAAGCCCAAAGACTAAATGGCGTTAATCGAATCGGCCAACTCAGCCGTTGAATTCGGAGACAATGACGGTGATGTTTTGGCCACCGAATCCGAAGCTGTTGTTCAGTGCGATTTGGCATTTGGCTTGACGAGCTTCGTTAGGAACATAATCCAGATCGCACAGCGGATCAGGATTTTCATAATTGATGGTCGGGGGCAGTACGTTGTCCCGAATCGCCAGCAGACAGACAATCAATTCGGTCGCTCCCGCCGCCGCGATCAAATGACCCATCATGCTCTTGGTGCTGGAAACCGGAGTCTGCATGGCATATTGACCAAACACCTCGCGACAGGCCTTGGATTCAACCTTGTCATTGACAGTCGTGCTGGTGCCGTGTGCGTTGACGTAATCGATCTGATCGGTGTTGAGGCCCGCATCGATCAGCGCCATCCGCATGCAGCCAATCGCTCCGCGACCGTCCGGATGGATATCTGTGATCCGATAGGCATCAGCGGTCGATCCGTAGCCGATCACTTCGCCCCAGATTGGAGCGCCCCGCCGTTTTGCATGTTCCAGTTCTTCCAGAACCACCATCGCCGCACCTTCACCCAGTACGAATCCATCGCGCAGTCGATCGAAGGGACGGGAGGCACCGGTCGGATTGTCGTTGTTTTCAGAAAGAGCCGTTAACAAATTGAATCCCGTCACTCCAAAAGGATGGATCATGCTGTGCGTGCCGCCGGAGAGCATCACATCCGCTTCACCGCGGCGAATGATCTCCGTGGCCTCACCGATGGCCTGGCTGCTGGCGGCGCAGGCGGTCAAGCAGTTGGCGTTGGGACCCTGGGCATTGAACAGCGCAGCCATGTGACCCACCGGCATATGCGGTTCCTGTTCCAGTTCCGTGATCGGGTTAAGAATATCCATCCCGGCTTCCGTGAACTTGACAAGATCGAGATTGCCCTGGTCGTCGAGTGATCGGGCCATCATCGTTGCGAACGAGTTAAAGTCCTGATTCCCCTCGCCGCTGCCCATGTACACTCCGAATCGCCGCGGGTTGGAAATGGAATCCAGCACACCTGACTCGGCCATCGCCTGTTTGGCGGCGCCAACTGCAAATTTCGTGTGGCGACCTCGATACTGCCAGAATTCCGGGTCTTCGCCAGCTTGGGAAATATCCCAATTTCGAACCTCGGCCGAAATCTTCGTCGGGAAACGGCTGGCATCGAAAATGGTGGTATAGCCAACTCCCGATCGACTTTCCTGAATTGCCGACCAAACGGTTGAAACGTCATTACCGAGAGGATTGATGACTCCAGCCCCGGTGATAACGACTCGACGTCGATTGTTTGCAGCAGTCATTTGGAATTTCTTTCTGTTGGCAAGCCGTTCGAATGGAAGAGTATGTTTTCATCGCAGATCGCCTTACACGAGAGCATTCAACAGGAATGCCTGTTCAGCTTCAACCATGTGTGGCGGGACCTGAATTGGAGTTCCATCGGGGTTGACGCCAACATCGAACAGTTTCAACAGACGAATCATGCGGCAGAACTCCGCCGGCTCAAACAGCTGCACCGCCGCAAAACGTTCATCAGTCAGATTGGCGAACATCAATTCGATGTTGGCCTGCAGCTCGTCACCGCGATGCACGGTCCCCCGTACAACCGACCCGAAATCGAGTCTGTCGATGATTTCGCAGCGCAATGTCAGCAGATCACCGGGCAGAGCCTCGAAGAAAAACTCGCTGCTCATGATTTTTGCCAATACGACCCGCCCGCTGAAACCACTGAGCTGATCAATCATCAAGCCTCCCGCCTGTGCCATCCCTTCGATAATCATCGATGAAGGAAAATACGGTCGGCCAGGCGCGTAATCGTCAAGCACTTCATCGGCAAGGGTGACGCATTTGACGGCGACCGAATGCTGGCCACTGACAAATTCCGTAAAACGATCAATCCAAAACCAGCGCATGAAACTGTGGCAATCTGATTTGAAACAGGACTAGGCGGCAACTTTGGTCGAAACATAATTGCACAGGTCCTTGACGGTCAGCAGATTGCCAAAATCCTGAACGACCGGATTGGATTCGAATCGCGTCAAGTCGGCAAAGGGCATCCGTTCTTTGAGTCTGGCCAATCCGTCATCCGTAACTCTGCCGTCATGGACATATTCGGCGTTGGTCAGAATATCGTCAGGAAACAATTCGTCACGCGGAATCGAAATTCCAAATGATTTTTCCAGTTTGAAGACGATATCCAGGAAGTCAATCGATTCGGCACCCAAATCGCCGACCATCGTTGCCTCCGCTGTCACTTCATCATCATCCACGCCGAGAGCATCGACAAGCGCTTCTCTTACTTTACCAAATACCTCTTCGTTAATCGGCATCCG
>JBGSXT010000498.1:0-4793 GCA_041751295.1 Mariniblastus sp. | reverse complement strand
GCCGGGTATCCGCCGTTTGCATAAATCGTATAAAGACTGGATGACGTCGAGGTCGGCACTCGGTCCGGTTTCGCAGGTCAGGCTGCGCAGGATGATCGACGGATGGGACCGGTCGTTATAAAAAAACCCGTCGTACTCTTTCAGCAATTCCTGTTTATTCTGTTGATTGAATGCCGGGTGCCAGGCGGGGTATTCCAGCC
This sequence comes from Mariniblastus sp., assembly GCA_041751295.1. Lineage (GTDB taxonomy): Bacteria > Planctomycetota > Planctomycetia > Pirellulales > Pirellulaceae > Mariniblastus. The sequence goes on along the minus strand of JBGSXT010000498.1, from coordinate 4,593 downwards.
AGACCAGCATCCCCATTTCGTCACACAATTCCAGATATCGTTTGGGCGGTACCCACAGACAGAACTTCATCAGATTGAATCCGCGATCGGCTGCGAACCGGATTTCCCTCCGCATGAATTCCTCGTCCAGCGACGGGGCGACCGAAGGAGGTGCGTATCCCCAATTCAACAGTCCTTTGACAATCAATGGCTGGCCTCCAAGCAACAGTTGATTGCCTGCAGTCCCCACGCTGCGAGACGCAAAGCGGGTTGTCATTTCGTCCCGAACGACGCCTGGCGAATCGGCGTTTCGGTCAATCAATGACAATTTCAGCTCATACATGACAGGCGTTTCCGGTTGCCAATTACTGATGGTCAAAGCGTCGCTTTCAGTTTCCGGGTCCAACACGACCCAATTTTCATCAGCATTGATTCCGTGTTTGTCGAGATTGCTTTTGCCAGCTGCGGTCTTCCACCGGCTCCAACGATCCTCGCCCACTTCGCGAACATGGTATTCCACCAGCCATTGGCCATCGTTGAATCTTTCCGGCGCAAGAAACGACATGTTCAAATCGATCTGCCCTGTTGCTGGTCGAACGAACGCGGCCACCTTCAAGTCATCAAACGCAAAGCGATCGGTTTCGATCAATCGAACGCCCTGCCAGATGCCACTGAAATGCGGCAGAAATACTGGCAGAAAGCCCTGTGTGTTGTGTCCGACTTTCTCGTCACAAACCACTTTGAACTCCCACATTCCATGCGGACCGGCCGCTGCCTCGGCCGTAATTTCAAATCGAAATGGGGTCCAGCCGCCGAGATGGGTGCCGATCTGTTGGCCGTTCAGGAATACGGTCGCTTCCGTAGCCACTGCATCGAAATGGATGAACAATCGACGATCAGCTTGCAGCAAAATCGCTTTGATTGTTGTTCGATAGATTGAAATCCCGTCAAACGCAGGATCGATCTGATCTTCGATGGTGCCCGGGACCTGAATATTTTTCCAGGTTGCTTCGTTATCGAGTGAGACCTGCCAAGTCCCATTCAGTGTCGTTTTGATTCGCGGATTTGATTCCGGTTCATCGGCCAATGCCGGAAGAATCCCATACAGCAGGGAGATCACGATCGCGCATTTCCTTGACGTTACCATCAATTACCTCATGTTCCATGTTGCAGGTTCAACACTGCCCTCCGTTGCTCGCGTTATTCGCATTATTCACAATAAACGCCGTTTCAACCACAAACTGGATTGCCCCAAACTTGAAGTTCAAGGGTTGTTAGTGTTGAAAAACCGTCATCAGTTCATGAGCGACAAATTCGCGAATTTCGTCTCGGACCCGCTGGTAGTGGCTGAGTGCCTCTGTTTTTGAGTTTGCAGATTTGGCGAGTTTGGGCGGGTCGTCAAAGCCGCGGTGGATCACGTGGGTTTTACCTGGAAAGGCCGGGCAGTGGTCATCCGCGTTTCCACAGACCGTGACCACAAGATCAATGGACGTGTCCGCCAATGAACTGACTAGCTTGGAAGACTGGCGCGAGATGTCGACGCCCGCTTCGGCCATCACGGCAGCGGCAAGTTCATTCATGCCGTGAGCTTCGATGCCCGCAGAAAACGGCTCGATCTGGTCACCCAGCAGATGTCGCGCCCAACCTTCTGCCATTTGGCTGCGACAGGAATTGCCCGTGCAAAGGAACAATATTTTTGGTTTTCGCGAGGCTTCCAATGAGTCGAATTCCAGCTCAACGTAAAGAAGAATATGGCTGCCGAACGGCACCCAGCTCGTTCAATCTACTTAACATTCGCAATTGAACAAGTAGCCGACCGAGGTGCCATATTCCCCAAGTGCTTTTCCATCCCATGCTGCCCGCTGATCAATAACCACTCTCAAATTTCCAGCCGGAAAGGTGGAAGCCGGTTCCAAATGATTTGCACCAGATGCATTGGGCTACAATGATTCTGGTCGAGGATGTCAGGTGCAACTCCAATTCGCAAATCGTTTCTGATTCGATTGGACCCGTTGTGATCAGCCCAATTCCAACCAGCGAAATATCGCGCGATACGGCATTAATCACCCGCGCGTCGTCGATAAATCGGATCGTCGTAGGAAGTGCGATATTCTGTCGATTGATTTCGCGTTGCTCGCGCAGTCGCTGAATGTCTTCGCACTGAATCTGGCTGATCAAACGAACGACCTGTTGCGGTATTGGAATGGTTTCGGTGGTCATCGGAGTTTGCCTCGTTGTTGGGTTCAGCCCCCAAGGGACCGGGTTCGATAGCGTGAACTGAAATATTGGTGATTGCCTGAAAACAGTCAGGGCCGACGAAAGACTAGCCTGCGCTCGAACCAGTTGCCGAATAATTCGGAAAGAGTTGATTCGCATTCTGCGGAAAAGATTGAGATCGAGTAGGGTTACCAATACGCCGGAAGGGTTAACGACCTTAATGTTGCGTCCAATCAACACTCGTTGGCTTGATGTAAAAACGCCACGTCTTCGCGAAAATGGTGTCTGCCATCAAAATTCCAAATTGGAATTGAAGACGCAGTAGAAACTCTGCCGTCGGGCATTCGTACCATGAAAAGTCGGTTTTCGGGCATTCCGAACTCAGCCAAAATTCAAGGCGTAATTGGCGTACTACGGCAACCTTTAGAGCCCATCCAATCGCAGTTAAACGAAATAGATGTTTTTCCCGAATAAAGATTGACGTGCCAAATGATTTGATATAATTCGTGCGCCTCAGTTAGGGGCAGACAGTTCATTTTGGCAACCGCTTTGGAGCAGGACGATGAAGCACATTATTTCTTTCGCATTGGTGTTGGCATTTGCAAGTACTTCGTATGCACAGGACAACAAAGAAAAACCATTCTTTGACATGGAGAATTGCACGATTTGCAAATGCATGAAAAACATGGATATGAACCGGATCAAATGGGAAACCCACAAGATCGATAACGGAATGTTGATGATGATGGTCGTTCCCGAAGACATGAAAGCCACATGGGCCACCTGCAAGAAGAATATGGACGCGACCGTGACCAAAATGGAATCCGGAACGGAAATGGAAGTGTGCCGATTCTGCACTTCGTTTGGAGAGTTGATGGAGTCCGGTGCCAAAACGAAAGAATTGGAAACTGCTGTTGGCTGTATAACCCTCGTCACTTCCGACGATCCGGCAGTCGTCGGCAAAATCCACACGATGGCATTGAAAATCCAGGACGAACATAAAAAGATGATGGAAATGATGAAAAAGACCACGCCAAAACAGAGTGGCTAAGGCGAACGGTGAGTATCCGGTGGTCAATCGGCGTTGAATTCTGAAGCATGATCCGCGCTTCCACGTAGCGGCGACGAACTCGAAAATGACTCCGATTTTCATCCCGATAGACTTCAATGAATTCGAAATGCCAGCGGCAATGGTCGCTGGTTTTTTTATGCGAACACGTTAATTGACCGATGGATGCTCGCCAAGGTTGCGACATCGCAAACCGTGGCTGGCGCCAAAACGGCTAAATCATTTTGGCGTGGTTGAAAAATAACGGTTCAAATATCGCTCCCATCCCAGCGGACAAAACCCTCGATCGCCTGGTATTCCGCCAGTCCCAGCAAGTCGTAATGTTTGGCCGTTTCCGCATTGCGGGATTCAGCCCGCTGCCAGAATTCGCGCATATCGGGTCCGGGAAACAGCGCCCGGTCTTTCTGCGATTCGTGTTTGAAGATCGCCATCCGCTTCCGTTCGACTTCCTGAGGGCTTAGTGGAACGGCGATTTCAATTTGATGAACAGGCCATTCCTGCCAGGCACCGCGGTACAGCCAGACTTCGGCCGTGGCGTACCAATCGTCGCTTTGGCATCTTCGACAAGCCTGGAAAACGGCGCTCAAACACGTCCGATGCGTGCCATGAGGATCCGACAGATCTCCGGCCGCATAGATTTGATGTGGCCTAATGTCGCGCAACAATTCGACAACGATTCCAATGTCCAGTTCGCCAAGCGGTTTCTTCCTGACACGTCCTGTTTCGTAAAAGGGAAGATCGAGATGGTGCAATCGTTCGGGCGGAACTCCACAACACCGCGCGCCTTCGCGCGCTTCTCCTCGGCGAATCAAGCTCTTGATGCGTTGCACAATATCACTGTCAACTTGTCCTGGCTTTTTGTTCTTCAGGAACTTCTCGACATGCGACTCAAGCTCCACGATCGGTTCCGAAACCGCACCGAATTCACGGCAGAAATCCGCAGCAAATTCCGCGAATCGAATGGCATCGTCGTCGAAGACAGCAATGTTGCCGGACGTCTGGTAAGCGACATGGACTTCATGCCCCTGATCTGCCAGTCGAATCAATGTTCCTCCCATGGAGATCACATCGTCATCCGGATGAGGCGAAAACACGATCACCCGTTTGGGGAAAATGTTGTCGTGCGAACGGGGCAGATCGCCTGGACGTTTCTTGTCCCGGGGCTTGCCAGCCGGCCAGCCGGTTATGGTCGATTGCAGCCAGCGAAAAACTTTTAGATTGATTTCATAGGCCGACCCGTACTCGGCCAACAAATCCTGCAGGCCTTCTTCGTTGTAATCGGCATCCGTCAGTTTCAGAATCGGTCGAGACAGCAGGTCGGAAAGCCA
>JBGSXT010000497.1:0-2752 GCA_041751295.1 Mariniblastus sp. | reverse complement strand
GCGACGTACCATTTCCACATCGGTCTTGCCGACGCAAAAAGAAGGCGGCTTTCTGATCCCGATTCGAATTCCATAGCCCAACCGGTTTTGGCCCGCGAATATCTCCGTTCGGAGTTGAAAAGGATTGATGACGCTGATGCCATTGAAATTGTTGAACTGAATTCCCAGAACTTCGCTGTGTATCGCGACCGGATTTTGCAAATGCAGGTGGAAGTCTACGAGCCGGCTCGACAGACCCCGGCGGAAGAATTTGAAGCTCTGTTTAACGATGAACATTCCATCGAGTCGCCAGCGCTGCTGTTGACACGGGATGGGCAAATTGTGGCGATGGCGTTTTGTGGTCCGCTGTCGAGTTTCAAACAGGAACGGGGTGTGGCCGACGATCCGTGGGTCCAAGATGTTCGGACCTTTTACATGCTCGATCTGACTGTTTCGCCCGAATACCGGGCGGGTGGTTTAGGCCGGATTCTGAAAAACGCGCTGTCAATGCTGGCGGTCGAGCGCGGGATTCAGGCGATCCATGGCCGCAATCGGGATCGCCTGGCTCGCGCCATGTGGGCCATCAACTTGAGCCTCGGCAGTTTCGAATCCAAACATCTGGTCGACGATTACCTAGACGATCAACCCCATCGAGATTGCCTCTACTACCGCTGTCCGCTGGCCTGGAAGTTGCCCAGAGAAAATTCGTCCCTGCCATTTGCTCAACTTGATATCAGCCGGGTTGATGCGGAATATCTATGCCGCAACGCACCGGCGCTGGTCAACAAGATTTGCCTGTCCAACTTTGTGACAAAGACTTTTTTGGACGATTTGGAAACTGTTTCACAAACGCTGCCAGCGCCACTGCGTCACCTTTACACTGCCAGCAGCTTGGCGGAATCGATAGATAAGGTGGCCAAAGCGATTTGGCTGAAACGCCAGCCGAGAAATCGCTTGCTGACCATTGAAGCGCATTTTTTTGGCGAAGGCAGCTTTTTGGCCCGCTCGCTGTCCGGGATTGGCGATTCTTACTTTGACGTTGAACGAATCGCGTCCGGCAAAGTTGCAGATCAACTTCGACGGCGACTCGACAATGATTGCTGGCTTGCTTTTTTTGTCCAAACCGAACTGTTTGGCGGCAAGCTCGATAAATTGGTCGAGTGCGTCGAGATTTGTCGGAACCGTGGAGTGCCGATTGTCTTTAATGAAACAGGTCCACGATTTGGCAGAGATGATCAGGCCAGCCGCCAATTGTTCCAATTGTACGACTGGCTGCCGGACGCCGGAGTCGTTTGGCTGGGAGGGCAAATGTCATTGACCTACATGAACGATTTTCTTTTTGCCGACGATCCGCTATTGTTGATCAGTACGTGGGACGGAGACGCCTATTCCCTGGCACGATTTGCAGAAACCTTGCGGCAACAAAATGACCGATTGCGGATTTCCGATCATAACATACGACACAGCTGACCCACCGGAGACATGGGGTCGCAAACATGGCGAGTCGTTTCGCGGCCCGATCAGAGAGTTGGCGGCGATCCGAACCGACTTGATGCGCGAAAAGAACCCAAACCTGCGCCGCCCGGCAATTGATCGACTGGCCCTCGAACAATGGACCATTACCAATCAGTTTGATGCGTTGTTGAGTGAGGAATTACAAGGAATTGCGGACGGCGCTGGTATTTCGATCACGGATCTGGTCGTGCTGAACAACTACACCGATTTCCGCGACATTCAACTGACCGATGAAGGTTGCAGTCTGGTCTACATCAATGCGGGTTTCGGACCTGTCGCCGGGCAGACCTGGGACATGCACGGCAGTGCCAAAAACTACGTTTGTTGTCTGGAACTTCCCGAACGTAACAGCGACGGCCGCATCGTCGCTTTCAGTGTCGTCGGCTGTGTGGGCATGATGGGCTTCAATTCCCGGGGCGGCATGTTGGGCGTAAACAACATCAATACCAACGGAGCGCGGGCCGGAGCGCTATGGCCAGTCATCGTGCGCCGTGTCTTGAACCAGCTTGGACAGAATGAAATGGCCGACAGTCTGCAACAGTCGCCCAAGACTTCCGGCCACAATTATCTGATCGCCTTACGGGATCAGGCAGAAATGTGGGAAGTCGCGCCGGGCTGTAACGAGCGAGTAGACCGGAAACTGCCTGGCGAACAGGGTTTCATGATTCATACGAATCACTGCCTTGGCGAGCAAATGGTTAAACGGGAGACAGTGCTTTCCCAAAACTCGACAACCCATATCCGTTATGGCCTGTTACAGAAAAAAATCGGCGATGTGACGACGTTCGAGCAAGTGCATGCCCTGCTAAACGATCACGAAAATTATCCGAAAAGCATTTGCTCCAACTTCCAAACCGATTCACAGGACCCGTCAATCACCTGTGGAGGAGCGGTCGGCCATCTGGAAACCGGGCAGGTCATCATGTGGCGCGGCGATCAATTGTATGATGACAATTTTGTATCGCATGAATTCAAACTGTTTGATTGAACAGAGTTTGCAATTTCGACTTCGACTGGAAATCTCAGGTTTGATATGGTTCCTTCAAAAGTCTATGCCGATGCCCGTTCCGCCCTGTTCGATCTGGCGGACGGCATCAGCCTGATGAGTGGAGGTTTTGGGCTGTGCGGGATTCCGGAAAACAGCATCCAGGAAATCGTGCGTCAGGGAATCACCAACATCCATGCCATTTCCAATAATATTGGCAATGCGGGAAAGGGGTTGGCTCTGCTGTTGAAGCAAAAACAGATTTCGAAGGCG
>JBGSXT010000496.1:0-5782 GCA_041751295.1 Mariniblastus sp. | reverse complement strand
AAGTCGAGGCACTATTTCATTACACCCGAAAACGATTTAAAAGCCTTCAAACGAACACTTCTTAGAAGTCACCAGCGGTACCTTATCGTCTTCGCTGTTGCTAATGTCCGTCGTTCGAACCAATGGAATCGCGAAAATTTACTTGCCATTCGAATTTACAGCTGCTAGGTTACTTTAAAGCTGGTAAACGCGCCGCCGATCGCCATCGCATGCAATGTGATTCGAACCGGGCGCAACGCCATCGTCCCCCGTTCATATTTATCCTCCTAACCCCACAGGAGACAATCGGCACTCTCAAGAGAGCAGAAAGAGGTTTCTGTGCGATTCCACAAGGACGCATTCGTATTTTCTTAAATGAGAGAATGAAAATGAAACGAAATCTGATTTTTGCCGTTATTACAGCTGCTTTAACTTGCCCGTTAACCGGCTTGGCCCAAACCGTCAACATCAGCAATGGGGTGGCCGGTGTCGGGCATCTGGATGTCAACGTTGACGCCTACGGTGCATTCGGGAACTTTAACCCGGCCTACGCCGATAATTTCCAACCTTCAATCGGTGGAACAAGCCAACCATCATTCACGGCGGGCTTCCGGCTCTTTTCCGGTACTGACCGCGTACTGCTTACGGACATGCCCGAGTGGATCGCTGTATTCGCAGCTGTCCCCGGAACGTGGACCCGATCTATCACCTCGCCAGTCTCCAATGTCAATTCGTCCACGGCGTCCAGTTCCTTCAACGTATTGAATGCGGCGGGTTCACCGAGGTTGAGTTTTGATGTGACGCAGACGGCCGTTTCCCATGCTGCCGGCGTTGCTGTGCTGGATCAAAACTACGAGATCACCAACGTCAGCGGGGGCCCGTTGAACTTCACCTTGAACAGGCCACTGGACGGCGACCTGGTGTGGGACGGTGATTTTCTGAGTGACCATGTGGCTGCCAGCAATCCGCTCGGTTTCGTCAGCCTGCATGAACCGGGCAGCATCACTCAGGCGATCGCCTTGACTTCCGGTCCTGGCGGCCTCGATCATAACTTTTATTGGGGTGCCAAGAACACGCACGTACCGACAGGTGGTCCACCGGCCATGGGGTTTGGCACTGATCTCATTGTATGGAACAACTTGGGGCTGCCGATAACGTGGCGGAACTATGTAGCTTTCGCGGGCTATGATAATCCCGGCGGAGATAGCGGACTCGTGTTACAGGACGCCCATATCGGTCTTGATTGGGTGATCAGCCTTGCCAACGGGGGGGTGACAAATGTTAACGTCAGAACGGTGTATGGCGCCGGTTGCCTGATTGGCGATGTCAATGGAGACGGATTCGTGACACTGCTGGATGTCAATCCATTTGTAAATATATTGACCGCAGGTGGTTTCAACTGCGCCGCCGATACCAACCAGGATGGTACCGTCACGCTGTTGGACGTCAGTGCGTTCGTGAATATTCTTACCGGCCCCTGATTGCCAAAACGAATTTGTAAATAATTCGAATTAACCAAACCGGTCGGTTTTCGACCGGTTTTTTTTACGCGGCAACCGGACCGATTTTCAGGTGATGGATGCGTCGTAGATGCTCTGAATCGAATCATTCAGCTTGCTGTTGAACTGGGAATCGGATTGCTGGGCTGATAGCCCTTCCGCCAATGCCCGCGAAAAACTGGCGACAACGCCGTGATTTCGGCGCAGCCGTTCGTTGGCGTCGGCTTGCGAATAACCTCCGGAAAGCGCCACGACTCTGGCGACATTTGGATGACGGATGCAATCGGTGTAAAAATTATCGTGATCGGGCAACGTGAGCTTAAGCATCACCCGGTGATCCTTCGGAAGGGCGTTCAGGTGTTCCAGAATAGCGCCCTTCAGCAATACCTCCGCGTCAGCTTTCTGCGGACAGTGAATGTCGACTTCCGGTTCGATAATCGGGACGAGACCAGCAGCGACAATCTGCTCGGCGACTTCGAATTGCTGGTTGGCGATGGCTTTGACACCAACTGGATTCGCCTGTTTGATGACAGACCGCATCTTGGTACCGAAAATGCCTTTTGATTTGGCTTTCTTCAGCAGCGATGCCAACTCGGCGATGGGCTTCATCAACTGAACGCCGTCCTTTTCCGCTGCCAGACCCTTGTCGACTTTCAAAATGGGAACCACCTGCTTGACGTTCCAAAGATAGTCGGCGGTCGGCTGCCCTTCGACTTCCCGATCCATGGTATCTTCGAACAGGATTGCGGCCAGAATCCGCTGGCCGGTGAAGCTGGGGCTGGTCATGATGCGAGATCGCATCTGATGCACGATCGTAAACATTTCATCGTCGCTGGACCATGCATCGTTTTTGATGCCATATTGCAGCAGTGCACCTGGCGTGCTGCCGCCGCTTTGATCCAGGGCCGCAATAAAACCTGGATCGGACTTGATCTTCTTCAATTGTTTCTGGAAATTGCTCATGTTTCAGCTCGTTTTTTGATATTTCAGGATTGGCTAATTGCTGGTTAACGGGATCGGACGTCACGCTTCGCAACGGAAGTAGTTTCGCTGCTGGAAACGTCAGATCGTTATTATGTTGTTACTTGATCCGACGGCAAGGTAGCAATCAATGGTGATCACCTCCAATGAAAAAGTCCGGACGACACTCGCTTTGGGGCGTAGTGCAGTAATTTCAAAAGCGGATACATTACCACCTACTTCGATTTGCCATCAACACTGATCAAGACAGATGAAAGTACTCTCCGGAATTCAACCGACGGGCCGACCGCATTGGGGCAACTACTTCGGTGCGATTCGACAATATATTCAGCTGCAAAACGAAGAGCAGGCCTTCTACTTCGTGGCTGATCTGCACGCACTGACAACCATTCGCGATGCAAATACTTTACGACAGAACACGTTTGATATGGCAGTCGATATGCTGGCCCTGGGACTCGATCCAAACCAGGCCGCGCTGTTCGTGCAATCCGATGTGCCGGAAGTCAGCGAATTGTGTTGGATACTGATGTCCGGCACTCCGCTGGGTTTGCTGGAGCGATGCGTTTCTTTCAAGGAGAAGAAAGAGCGGGGCATCTCGGCAACGACGGGCTTGTTCACATACCCCGTGCTGCAGGCGGCCGATATTCTGGCGTACGGCTCGGATACTGTACCAGTCGGTGCCGACCAAACGCAGCATATCGAAGTGACGCGGGACATTGCCAAGGCGTTCAATGCGACTTTCAACGACGATGTCTTTGTTTTGCCCAAGGCCAAGGTTTTGGACGACAGCGCCACGGTCCCGGGCACCAATGGCGAAAAGATGTCCAAGAGCTATAACAATTACGTCGAAGTTTTCGAGCCAGTCAAGCAGATGAAAAAGAAAGTCATGCGAATCGAAACTGATTCCCGGCCAATGGAAGAACCGAAAGCGCCTGAATCGGATCATCTGTTCCAACTTTATTCGCTGTTTGCCTCGAAAGCTGACAGGGAGGCGATGGCAACAACCTATCGGACTGGCGGCTTTGGCTACGGCGAAGTCAAGAAAGCGCTGGCCGACGAGGCCGAAGCCTATTTCGCCTCCGCCCGTGAACGGAGGGAGGAATTGGAAAGGAATCCGGTTCGCGTTCGTGAGATACTGGCGGATGGGGCATCGACGGCAAGGGTCAAAGCTAAAGAAATATTGCGTCGCGCTCAGATTGCCTGCGGGTTAAAATAACTGCATGAACGTTTATGGAATTGGAACTGATATTGTCGAGTGTTCGCGAATTGCGAATATGATCGACAAACACAACCAAATGTTCATCGATCGCGTTTATACGCCCGTCGAAATCGACTATTGCGCACAGCGCAAATCGGCGGTGCAGCATTACGCCGGACGCTGGGCGGCCAAAGAAGCAATCCTGAAAGCGTTAGGCACGGGCTGGGCAAAAGGCGTCTCGTGGACCGACATCGAGATTCATAACGAAATGGGCGGCCAGCCGCGAGTTCGCCTTGGTGGTGGAGCAAGGGACATTTGCGAAGCCAAAGGAATCACTCAAATTCTGATCAGTATTTCGCATTGCGAATCCTACGCTACCGCCTATGCCACAGCGTTGACCGAATAGGCAGATACCATTCGTGTCAATTCAAACGGAGTTTGACGCGCGCATTGCAAATTTTTTTGCCGTCGATTGACGCTGGCTGCGAACGAAATTAGGGTAGAGTGCCGGGAAACAGACCCATTTCATCCGCAAACGATAGGGACGGTAATTCCATGTCGAACATATATTCAAAACCTGACAACCAAACCTAAACACCACGAATTGCCCATGAAAACCAACGCCACAACCATTCCTGATCGTCCATCGAGCTGTGCGCGAATCCTGACTTGCGATCGATTTCACACCGGCCGCTCGTATTTATGCGGTTTATTGACGCCTTTGGCGATGCTGCTGACTTCTGCGGTGTCCGCCACTGCTGACGAACCATTGACGGAATTGGACGTTGCCCGGCTGCGTTCGGTGGCCAGCACGCATATGTCTCCGGACGGAAAACATGTTGCTTACGGATTGTCCGTGCAGCGCGATTTGAACGCGGATGACAATGGACCCCCATTTGTCGAATTGCATGTTGTCGATTTTGACGGCAACTCACGACCGTTTGTCACGGGTGCGGTCGAGATCAGTGGCATCGACTGGACTCCGGACGGCCAAGGAATATCGTATTTGGCCAAACGGGGGGCTGACGAATTTACGTCTGTTTATGTCATCCCGGTCGCTGGTGGTGAATCCCGCCGGCTGGTCGGATTTGATACGGATATTTCGTCGTATACCTGGAGTCATGACGGCAACACAATTGCATTCCTGGCCAAACAAAAACAGGATCCGGAATTGAAAGCCGATATTGATCGAGGGTTCGATGCAGAAATTTTCGAAGAGCAGCTCCAACCGACTCGCATCTTTGTAGCCGACGCCGACTTCGATACCGACGACGAACCGAAAATGCTGGAAACGACTGGCAGCGCATCAGAAATTTCCTTTAGCCCCGACGATCGAAAACTGGTTGCAGCGTTTGCTCCAACGCCCAACATCGACGACTTCTACATGTATCGCCGCATCCGAATCGTGGGTGCCAATTCCGGAGCCGAAATGTCGCACATCGACAATCCGGGTAAATTGGGACCAATTGCATGGAGCCCCAACGGCGCGTATATCGCCTATTGCTCGGGCGAAGACATCAACGATCCGTCGGAAGGCCGCCTAATGGTCGTGTCCTCCAATAGTGGAACTCCGGTCGATATCATGCCCGAATATCTGCCCAACATCACCCACTTCGAATGGCTCAGCGATGATGCCATCGCGTTTTTGGCGGAAGACAGTTGCGGTCGAGCTTTTGGGCAGGTCAATCGCGACGGAACTGAACAGAAAATCATCTCAAAAACCTACGAGACGCCGATCTTCACGGACATGACTTCGTCGGACGATCATAGTGTCTTTGCATGCAACGGTTCGACGGGTCAACATCCGAGCGAAGTTTTCATTTACCAAGATAGCAAGGTAGCGAAACTGACCGATCACAATCCCGAATTGAGTGAACGGAAACTTGGAAAACAGGAAGTCGTCAGCTGGCAATCGCGGGACGGCAAACAGATCGAAGGCGTATTGATTTACCCCATCGATTACCAGGCGGGGACCAGGTACCCATTGATCATCACGGTTCATGGCGGACCGGAGGCCAGTATTCCGGACGGCTGGGTTACGGGTTACTCGAATCCAGGCCAGGTTGCGGCTGGTCGCGGCTTTTTCGTTTTCTATCCGAATTATCGTGGTAGTACCGGCCGCGGC
>JBGSXT010000495.1:0-2023 GCA_041751295.1 Mariniblastus sp. | reverse complement strand
GTATTGAGGCTTTTCACCATAGCCGCCTGAGCCTGAGCTGTATCGGCGGTTACGCCCCCCCTCTGAGGTTCGGTCCTCTCGTTCGTCGGCCAGCGTCAAATTCATTGGGCGGCCGGATACACGGGTATTGTTGAGTTGGTCGATGATTTCCGCAGCTTTGTCTTTCGGCAAATCGATCGTCGAATACGATTCGTGAATTCGAATGGGACCAATTTCTTCGTTTTCGATACCCGCTTCATTGGTGACTGCGCCGACGATGTTACCAGGGCGAACACCGTCCCGTTTTCCGACCGCGATTCGGTAACGGGCCATGCCCGGTTCTGGCGGCCCGCCGAATGATTCTCGTCTGTCATCCCGTTTACCATTTCGCCCGCGATCCCCCATCTTGTGTTTGGCCGATTTGGGATCATCATAACGCTCGCGTTCCTGCCGTTCGGGGCGGTCTGGCCGGTCCTTCATTTGGAAGTCCCGTCCGTTCTGACCGATCATGGCAATTGCAGCGGCGATTACATCCAGCGGCTGTCCCGATTGCTGGGCATAATCGCTGACGAGCTTTTTGAAGAACTTCATGTCCCGATTGGCGATCGTGTCATCAATCGAATCGAAAAACTTTTTAGTTCGAGTCGCGTTGATTTGTTGAATAGAAGGCGCTTCGACGATCTCAATCGGCTGCCGAGTCGCATTTTCAATAAACCGTAATCTGCTCCGTTGCGACGGGGACAGAAAAATAATTGCTTCTCCTGTTCGGCCCGCTCGACCGGTTCGTCCGACACGGTGAATGTAGGCGTCTGGCCCTTCGGGAAAATCGAAATTGAAAACGTGGCTGATCCGGGACAGATCGAGTCCTCGTGCGGCAACGTCGGTTGCCACCAGGATATCCAGTTGCCCAGCCTTGAGTCGTTGAATTGTCCGTTCGCGGGTCTTCTGCGGCATTTCACCGTTGAGTGCCACCGCTCGCAGCCCAGCTCGAATCAGCTTTTCAGCAACCACCGTTGTGGTTTCCCGCGTACGCATGAATACCAGTACGCCGTCGGTATTCTCGGCCTCAATAAATCGAATCAACAGATCGACTTTATCACGAGGCGCTACGAATACAGCCCGCTGGCGGATCAAATCAGCCGTCATGGTTTTTTTCTTGATCGTCACTTTCGCAGGATCGTTCAGGTATCGCTGGGCAATTGTTCGGATCGGCGGCGGCAGAGTCGCAGAAAACAGGGCAATCTGCCGATGCTCCGGGGCGTTTTCGAGAACAAATTGGACGTCTTCCAGAAAGCCCATATTCAGCATTTCGTCCGCTTCATCGAGCACGAGGCATTCGATTTCACTGATTTTCAGTGTCCCTTTTTTGATGTGATCGATCACTCGGCCCGGCGTTCCGACAACAACCTGCGGACCTCGTCGCAGCTGCTTGTACTGAATTTCGTAATCCTGACCTCCATAAATCACAGCATGTTGAAATCCTTCCAGCTGTGAACCGTAGGTCATGAAAGATTTCGCGACTTGAATCGCCAGCTCCCGTGTCGGCACCAATACGAGGACCTGTGGCGTTCGGCACTCGGTTTCAATTCGAGTCAGGATCGGCAAAGCAAACGCAGCAGTTTTTCCGGTACCCGTCTGGGATTGGGCCAGTACATCCCGTCCGGCGAGTAGTAGTGGAATGATTTCCGCCTGGATCGGAGTCGGGTGCTGATATCCTGACAGTTGAACTGCGTGCTGAACTTCAGGACTCAACGGAAGATCGGCGAAACTGATCGATTCGACCGTAACGGATTCATCCCGTGGTGAATCAGGCTGCACAACGGCTTTGGACTTTTTCGGTTTCTTGCCATTCGAGATCGATTCCGGCACTGACTTTATCGAAACTTCGAGCGGGTGTTCGACTGCGGCATCAGACATTTCGACTGGAGCTTCAACGATTTCGATCGTGGAGCATGGTTCTAATTCTTTTGATTTTTTTTTGATCATTTTGTTTCCAAAGGGTCGCCGTGATGGATTGAATTCCACGGCAGGATTCGCGCAAATA
>JBGSXT010000494.1:0-4307 GCA_041751295.1 Mariniblastus sp. | reverse complement strand
CCACCATGGTCCGCATGGCACTCGATTCGTTCGTCGATTCCGACGTCAACATGGCCAGGAACGTGATCGAATTCGATGATGCTGTCGATCAGCACAATCAGGAAATTATCGACGAACTCACTACACTGATGGGGCAGGATCCCCATTTGATCGAACCCGCGTTGCACTGTTTTTCGGCCTCGCGACACATCGAACGGATTGCCGACCTCGCTGAAAATATCGCTGAAGAAGTCATTTATCTTGTCGATGGTGATATCGTCCGCCATCAACATGGAAACTTTATTCCCCATGACGATTTCGCCTGATTCGGAGCGCATGATGTCAAAACCGAAAATTCTGATTGTTGAGGACGACCGTTCCCTGGCGGGAATCATTGAATACAACCTGTCACATTCTGGCTACCAGGTGTTTTCCGCCTTCGATGGCCAAGACGGCTTGAATCAGGCCCGTTTGAAACTGCCGGACCTGATCGTGCTGGATGTCATGATCCCGGTCTTCGATGGCTTGGAGGTTTGCCGCCGACTGCGAGCCATTCCCGAGACCCGCGAATTGCCCATTCTGATGCTGACGGCCAAGAGCGAAGAATCCGACCAGCTCGTCGGATTTTCCGTGGGAGCCGACGACTATGTCGTCAAACCGTTCAGCGTCAAAATCCTGTTGGAGCGGATCAAGTCGCTGTTGCGCCGTCACAACCAGAGCCAGGCCAATGGTGCCGATCTCGTCTCCCAAGCCGGAGTCACGATCGATCGGATCAAACATCGAGTGGCCTTCGAAAACAAACCGGTCGACCTGACGCCCAGCGAGTTTCGACTTTTGGACACGATGATTCGCCAACCCGGACGGGCCTTCGACCGCAGCGAATTGATCGATGCCGCACTCGGAGCGGATACTTTGGTTCTCGAGCGGACGATTGATGTTCATATCCGCTCGTTGCGCAAGAAAATGGGCGAATCCAATAAACTGATCCAAACCGTCCGCGGCATCGGCTACCGGTTTCGCGATGGCAATTGACGCTCAAATCGGGACAGCGATCTCATAACGAGACATATCCAGCCGCCTGTTGAACAGGTTATTGCGTGATAAACAGGATATTTCCTCTGTTTGCGATTGGCACACCGCTTGCTCGACAAATGTTTGGAGCACGTCGGAATCTTCTTCCCAATATCTCCCAATGTTTGAGCCCCTTCCAGCTGCTCCACCTTCTTGCCCATAGGCATTGTCCCGTCGGCAGGACCGGAAACCCAACCGCCTCGTGTTTCATCGTTCATGCGGGTTTCCGGGTTTTTTCCTGATCGGTGAAGATCAGGCAAGCCGTCCGGAGCAGAAAAGGTACTTGACGCCCCATTTGCTGTATTGAACCGGACAAACGATGGGCTGTCGCATTCGTGCCAATGGTCACAATCGGCGTGTGTTGCATAACGCGCGATCAAAAGTTTCGGTGTTCAGGTCAAACGACAGACTTCATGTAGCCCGCAAGCTAATCTTTTCTGCGAACCAAATGCAAATATTGTGTCCCTGAAACGATTAGGTCGGATTGTCCATGGCGAATTCTTTTTCCAGTCCTGCCAGTAGCGCGCCGGAAAAAAAATCGGCTGGATTTCGTGCGCGCCGACCGACAGGGCCATCGGTCCGACAGTCGAACGGTGCGCCCATTCCGGTTGCCGGGACAGCAGCGGTCGAGCGGACACGCAGTGCACCTCCACTGCCAAAGCGCAACAAAGGACGGTTTTTTGTGGGCAGCATTTTTCTGGCTTCGCTGTCGTTTGGAGTTTATCTGTTCTGGTCGACGTTTTGTCAGTACCAATCATATGGAGTCATTCAGGGGCGGATCATCACTGTATCTGCTCCATGGAATGGAGTCATTGTCAATTGGCAGATCAAGGATGGCGAAATCGTCACTCAGGGCCAGCCGCTGGCGGAAATCTCCAATCTGGAAATGCGTCATTCGCTGGAGGCTTTGATCGACGATCTGAAATTGACCCAGGCACAATTGGATGCCGAGTCGGTCAAGC
This sequence comes from Mariniblastus sp., assembly GCA_041751295.1. Taxonomy (GTDB): domain Bacteria; phylum Planctomycetota; class Planctomycetia; order Pirellulales; family Pirellulaceae; genus Mariniblastus. Next base: position 2,295 of record JBGSXT010000494.1, on the reverse strand, counting down.
TGAAATTTCAACAGCAGAATCTCGAAACCGAAAGTCGTCAGGCTGCAGCGGACTATTTGCAGCTCGCTGGCGACCTGGACGCAGAGCAGGCCCGTTTTGCGGATTTGAAAAAACAGCTGTCGCGGGCCAAACGGCTGATGGAGTCAAAACACTTCTCTCAACAGAAATACGACGAACTGTATTTCGAATACATCGGCCAGCAGCGCAAAATCGGAAAAATGGCGGATGCGGTCGATGCCCTCGAATTGCGATCAAAATTGACGCTGCGCGATCACGCTGCTGATCGGCAGCTGCAAATTCAGCCGCTGTTGACAAAACTTGAAACGACTCAATCGGAAATCGATCGGATTCGCGAAAAAATCGGGCAGGGCCGCCTGCTGGCTCCGGTCAGCGGGCGAGTCACCAAACGACTTTGCCTGACAGGCGAATCGGCGGTTCTGAATGAGCCAATCGCCGAAATTCTGGAGGACAACTCGACCGAGGCCATTCTGTATGTGTCTCAGAAATTTGGTGATCGATTTGTTGTCGGCAATATCGTCGAGGTTGAACTGGATCCGTATCAACAGAATCTGCATTGTGAAATTACCCGGTTGCAGGATCAATTACAATCACCTCCTAACCAATTGAAACGCTACTATGCGGCTGACGAAGTCCTGTTGCCGGTACATCTGAAACCGCTGCCGGAGTACGAACAGTTCATGTCTTTCCGCATCAACGGCACAATAAAAATGCCTGTGGAGTGGGAACAGGGAGTATCGGATTTCTTTTCCGGAATCCGGGATCAGACCAGCGAACTATTTTCGCCCCGGCAGCAAGTGTACAATGAAGTTGAAGACCGGACTCGTATTCCCGCACATTCGATCAAGCTGATTGACGACCATTCGGATGCGGTGGAAGAGGCTGGTCATGCGACATGAATTGGGGATCCCCATCATCGGCGCTGATGACGCTTTGATTCGGGATCTGATCGACCGTAAGCTGTCGCATGAAAAACAGCCGTCAATTACGGCCGCTGGAAGGCCGCAGCATCAACTGCGGCAGCAGGCCCGCTACGACATTCAGCGTCTGATTGCCTGTTATCCGGTTTTGCCTAGTCTGGAGATTGACCCTTCCCGACGGACGGACGGTGTCCTTGAGAATGTCAGCAAATCCGGACTCCGGTTCACTGTCGCGGGGGACAGTTTCAAACCCGGCGACCATCTGCTGATTGCAGTCGAAATGGGGGATGAATGGAAGTTCATTGATGTCAATGTCATTCGCACGACGGACGATAAAGCCACTTCCACACGAGTACATTCTTCCATAGACGGTCCACTGCAAAGACTTTTTCTTGAAGATTACGTGCTGCCGACGCTCGATGCGGACCGCTTCCAGTATGTGTTGCCGTATTCGGAGCCCGTTTTCCGATCCTTGTGCGCGATTGGAGCGGCCCAGCGGATTGTGATGGATCAGATACTTGTTTGTCCCGATTGTCTGTCGATGCCAACCACGCGGAAAGGATGCAGCCAATGCCTGTCTCACGAGTCGGCAAAGTCGTTGATGATCCATCACTTCGCCTGCGCCCACGTCGATTTTGTTGAACGGTTTGACCAGGGAACCGAAATTGCCTGCCCCAAGTGCCGCGGTCGAAAAATGATCATTGGAGCCGACTATGAATATCTGGACGGGCCCGTCGAGTGCCGTGAATGTGGGCACCAGAACATGGAAGAGATTCTGATCGGGCACTGTTTGAGCTGTTCGAAACGCTTTCCCTTTAACCAGGCCCAGACCCTAGAAATCGTTGGGTATCGTGTTCACCGACTGGATTCACTGGCTCTCCTCGATTGAAACTGAAAAACTGGTATGGATATTTCTGATGTTCATGCTGTTCGACGGTTTGCGATACACGCTGTTGCAATGCGGCATGCTGGTATTTGATTCCCTGCGCGATTCGTGCCACTGGCTGATGGGGGCAGAACAGCAGTCCGATTTCAGCTACTGTCCATCCGTGGCCGTGATGATCGTCGGTCTGAATGAGGGGGACACGATTCAACATGCGTTGGAGTCGCTGTATGGGACCTATCCGCGAATGGACATCTTTGTGGTCGACGATGGTTCCAGCGACGGCATGGCGGACAAGGCTCAAGCGTTTGCCTTCCAGCACCCTGGCGTCACGGTATTGCGACGTAAGGAACGGGGTGGAAAATCGTCCGCCATGAACATGCCTTTGCCGCTGATCCGTTCGGAAATTGTGGTTGTGCTCGATAGCGATTCGCATTTGGCGGAAGGGGCGATCTAGATCGGAAGAGCACACGT
>JBGSXT010000493.1:0-3027 GCA_041751295.1 Mariniblastus sp. | reverse complement strand
GGCGGCCACCCTTCATTTTCGACTGGTTTGAGAATGTCACATGCGGTTCGCGAATGGCGTCGGCATCGTAATAGTATTGGTTCGATTGCGTCAGAAAAAAAATATACTCGTGATCGGTTGTCGGGCGGGTCTTGACACTGGATGGCATGGCATTCGGTTTATGCCAGATACAATCGCTCCGCAGTTTCCAGCCGATCTCCTTGAGTCCCAGGCAAACTCGCCATGGCAGACCCGACAATTCGCCATCGACGTACTTATCGCCAATGACGATCCACATTGAACCGGATGGTTTGACGACGCGTTGCAGTTCCGCAAACAGCTCGACCAGACGCTGAACATAGGTTTCTGGGGAGGCTTCTTGCCCGAATTGAAGCTTTGAACCGTAGTCGCGCTGACGATAATACGGCGGGCTAGTCACCACCGTATCGACGATTCCAGCCGGCAGTTCGCGACAGACCTGCAGAGCATCACCGCATATGATTTGATTCAGGTATCGATCGGCAGCCGTTTCAGTCTGTTTTGATCCCAAGCCCGTTTCTTTTTTCACTGATTAGCATTGTAGAACAAATTGTAGAACAATTGTCCTCAATTGTTCGTTGTTGAATTGCAGCCCGACAAATGAGCTTGCTGAAAAATTGAGGACATTTGTTCTACAATAACGGACGATTTTTTCCCAAAAAGCCTACATCTTGTCGACGACACGAATTCCCAACAGCCACAATCCGGTCTTCAGGGTTCGGGCAGTCAAGTCACAGAACTGCAAGCGACTCTTCCGCAACGATTCGTCTTCCGTTTTCAGTACCGGGCACTGGTCAAAAAACTGGAAAAAAACCTGTGTCAATTCGAACAGGTAACCAGCGAGGATATTTGGTTTGTACTCGACCAGCGTTTCGTCCAGCGACTCGCTGAACCGGGACAGGCTCAACGCCAGTCGGCGTTCGACGGGATCGGAAAACATGAAATCGACTGGCTGCGTTCGCAGCTGATCGATATCGATGCCCCCTTTGCGCAGTATGCCCTGCACCCGCGCATAGCCGTATTGCAGGTAGGTGGCCGTATTGCCTTTCAACGCCAACATCTTTTCGTAGCTGAATCTGTAATCGGACGAGCGGTTTTGCGACAAATCGATATACTTCAATCCGCCAATACCGATGATATTGGCAATGCCGTCCAGTTCCGAATCCGTCAAATCGGGATTCTGTTCAGCCGCGATTTTTCGCGCTCGAAAGACTGCTTCATCAAGCAGTCCTTCCAATCCCACCGTATCACCCGAGCGCGTTTTGTACGGTTTGCCATCGTCACCCAGTACGGTTCCAAAACTGACATGTTGAAAAGCGGATTTCCGGTAGCCCCATTTTTCTGCGGCGGCAAACAGCTTGTCAAAATGTTCGTGTTGGCGATGATCGACGACGTACAAAACAACGTCGGCCCGCCACTCATCCATCCGATACCTGATCGTCGCCAGGTCCGTCGTAGCGTACAGAAAGGCACCGTCTTTTTTCCGGATCAACATGGGGGCATCGAATCCGTCCAGGAAAACGCAAATCGCACCCTGACTTTCGCTGGCCAATTTTGTCCGTTCTAAATCTTCAACAACCGCAGCGAGTCGAAGATGATAAAAACTCTCGCCCAATTCGTGATCAAATTGGACGTCCAGGCGATCGTATATTCGCTGAATATCGGCGCGACAGACCGGCAGGAATTCGTTCCAAAGTCGCTGATTCCACGGATCATCTGAATGTAGTAACGCCGTCTCCTGCAAAACCGCCGCCGCAATGTCAGCATGTGATTCAACCAATTCGCCAAGCTGCGCATCGGATCGAACACTTGCGATAGTTGATTTCAGCGATTCCACTTGTTCGGTTTGAATTTCAATTTTGGTCGCCAGTGCCAGTCGATCTTTTTTGTTGATACTGTCTGCAATTTTGTCCCCGGTTGATTCGTATTCACTAACCCGCACCAGCGCAGCCTGTTGTTTTACGAGCAATGCGGCAGCTTCAGGCAAGCTGGCCACGGCAGCGTGGTAGTCGATGATCCTGCGCACCAGCTTGTAGAGCCGCCCCAGTTCCTGAACCGGAGCTGCCGAATAGGCATTCCGGTCCAGAAAGTGTTTGTAGCCGTAGATGATCATTCCAAATTGGGTACCCCAGTCCCCCAAATGATTGTCAGTAATTACCGTGTGCCCGACAAACCGCAGGATTCGGGAGATCGAATCGCCAATCAAGGTCGAACGGATATGCCCGACATGCATCGGTTTGGCCACATTCGGGGACGAAAAATCAACGACGATAATCTGTGGATCGCCAACCTTGCCAACTGCCAGCCGCTCATCGACAAACGCAATATCCAGCCATTTGAGCAACCAGTCATCGTCCAGCTTCAAATTGATGAATCCGGGCCCGGCGACTTCGACACTTTGACACAAATCCTTGATATCGAGCTGATTCACAATCTCGTTTGCGATTTCGCGAGACGATTTTCCCAACAAATTCTTCATGGGCATCGCACAATTGCCCTGATAGTCGCCAAAACTGCTGTCTTTTGCCGGCCGAATCATTCCCAGCAAATCAGCCGAATCATCGACCATCGAATCGAGCACCGGTTTAAACCTGTTCTTGATTTGGGAAAGGGCATTCATAGGCGGTTTATTAATCGAAGGTGTACTCGTAAAATCGACTGGCAGTGTTTGCATCCATGTTGCCGGCCGATCAGGAATTTCACAGAAATTGCGGCCGACTGCAATCCGTGTTCGCATTCTCCGACGATAAACCCCCCAAAAGGCATTTCAATATGTTGCGCGTTCCGGCATTGTTGGTTGTCGTTGCTTGCACGTGTTGGACGAGCGCCGTTGCGAATAATGCTTTCGCTTCAGAAAACAGCGAAGCATTGCCACATCCAGTATCAGTGATTGAGGCGGACATCTACGTCACCAAATTCAAGACGACGATGCGGCTGAGATTTTTCGCGGAAGATTTGGAATTGTTGCAAGGTGTGGAGGCCCTCGAGGACGGATTCTACGACAGCGAA
>JBGSXT010000492.1:0-2971 GCA_041751295.1 Mariniblastus sp. | reverse complement strand
GCCTGCGGCCGGACTTGAACTCGTTTATCGTAGACATCGAATCGCCAGTAGTTCGCCAGGCTGCCGTCACGCATCTGTTATGGACCGATATCGAACAACGTAAACGTATCGATGAAACGAGAACGATTGAAAAGAAACCGATCGAAAAGAAACCGATGGCGCAGTACAAGGCCGAGCTCCCCTCGCATGCGTTGGCCGTGCGGAACGTAGTAATGCAGTCCTTCGGACTTCCGATGCTGTCCGCGCGCCAGTTTTTTCTGTTTATCGCGCTGGTGACAATTCCCGTCGTGGCGTATTCGGCTTGGCGGCTGCCACGAAAAATGGCCCGCATCGCATTCCTGTGGATTTTCAAATGCCTGTATCGAATCCGGGTCCGGGGCTTGGACCGGATTCCCGAACAGGGGCCGGCGATACTGGTTTTCAACCATTGCAGTTGGCTGGATGGAGCGACGGTCTTGACGTTGATCCCGCGCACGCCCCGCACCATCGCCTGGATCGGCAACTTCCAGAACCCGCTGTTAAAATGGTGGGCCGGTTTTTGCGGCGTGATCCTGATGAGTGCCGGGCCAAAATCGATCCGAAATGGCTTGGAAGACGCACGTAGGGCTCTCGAAAATGGTGAACTGGTTGCCCTATTTCCGGAGGGAGGAATAACTCAAACGGGCCAAATTCGTGCGTTCAAACCGGGTGTGATGAAAATTGTCAACGGTTCCGATGTACCGGTTATCCCCTGTTACATCGACGAAATGTGGGGAAGTATTTTCAGCTACGTTTGTGGGAAAGTATTCAACAGATTCCCCAGCCTGCGGCGTCGACCACTCTCGCTGCACATCGGCCAGCCGATAAACCATCCCGAATCGACTTTCGAAATCTGGCAGGGGGTTCAGCGGCTGGCCAGCGAATCGGCCGATTATCCGGCAGGGCGATTTGACTCCGCACCGGCCCAGTTGATTCGGAACTGCAAGAAGCGGAAATTTTCATTCAAAATTGGCGATTCGACAGGTCAGACAGAAACCGGCGGTTCACTGTTGACCAAAGCATTGGTGTTGCGGCGACTGATACGGAAACATTTGCTTGAACCGGATGAACGGAACGTCGGCGTCTTGATCCCACCATCCAACGGCGGCGTGATTGTCAATCTGGCGCTCGCCCTGGACAAACGGGTTGCGATCAATCTAAATTACTCGCTGTCCCAGGATCTGATCAACAATTGTATTGAACAGGCGGGCATCAGAAATGTCCTCACCAGTCGAAAGGTGATGGAGAAGTTTGGCTTCGAATTGGCTGCCAATGTGATCTACCTGGAAGACTCGCGGATCAAGGTCACGGGCCTGGACAAAGGGATCGCGGCGGCCCAGAGTTACGCCATGCCGCAATTTCTGTTGACACGGCTGCTCGGTTTGAATCAGCTTAAACCGCTCGATTTGATGACGATCATTTTTACTTCCGGTTCGACGGGCAACCCGAAAGGCGTGATGTTGTCGCAGCGGAACATCGCGACGAACATGCGGGCCATTGATCAGGCGGCTGGTTTTTGCCCCACTGACACGATCATCGGAATTCTGCCGTTCTTCCATTCGTTTGGTTACACAGCGACCTTGTGGGCGGGAACAGCATGCGATATGCGGGCGGCCTACCATTTCAGCCCGTTGGATGCCCAGCAGGTCGGCAAGCTGGTCAAGAAGTATCGAGGCACGATTCTGGTCGCCACACCGACGTTTCTGAGGTCCTATCAAAAACGTTGTAGTGTCGAGGAATTTGAGTCGTTGGATATTGTGGTGGCCGGTGCCGAACGGTTGCCAATCGAATTGTGCGATTCATTTGAAGCGAAGTTTGGCGTCCGACCGGTGGAAGGGTATGGAGCGACAGAACTATCGCCGATCACGTCCGTCAACATTCCACCCTCGCGACAACACGGAAATTTCCAGATTGATCATAAAGAGGGAACGGTCGGCAGAACGCTCAAGAGCGTTGCCTGCAAAGTTACCGATTTGGATTCAGGCGAGGAATTGGGGGTCGGCCAATCGGGCATGCTCTGGATCACAGGGCCCAATGTCATGTTGGGATATCTGGGGCACGACGAACTGACCGCCGATGTACTCGTGGATCGCTGGTACCGAACCGGTGATGTGGCCGAAATTGATGAAGACGGTTTTATTCGAATCACCGGTCGCATGAGCCGGTTTTCCAAAATCGGTGGCGAAATGGTGCCTCATATCAGGATCGAAGAGATCCTGACTAAAATGTGCGATGAAACGCCAGACGATGACACAGACGATCAACCCAATGTCGCGGTAACTGCCGTGCCCGATGAAAAAAAAGGGGAACGGCTGATTGTGCTGCACACCAAAATCCATAGGACGCCGGCGGAGCTGCGAACCGGTTTGTCGCAAGCGGGCCTGCCCAATATCTTCATACCCAGCGAAGACAGCTTTCGACCGGTCGACCAACTGCCGTTATTGGGAAGCGGAAAATTGGATCTCAAAGGGCTAAAGCAGCTGGCACTCGAACTGTTCGCTGCCGATGATTGAAATGGCAATGACCGCACAACTGCGAACCCGTTTCATGACCGATCAAAATGAATTGCCAGCCAGACAGTTTTTTCAATTTCTGATGTCCACAGGACTCGGTGACGGGCGTGGGCCGGTATGGTCAGATAATCGCCTGGTTTCAGTTCGATCTCCACATCGGACTCTTCAAATTCAATTCTGGCCGCTCCGTTGAGTAACGCTACCCATTCAGTTTCCGGCTGGTCAAGCCATTGGTCTCGAGTCGTATGGTTTCCGTCCGAGACGATTCGTTCCAGTCGGAACCTCTTCCCGTGCGTTATTTCCTGAAACAATTCGGACGGCAATTGGTTCGGAACGTCTTCGAACAAGTTGTTGATCGGGATTTGGTCCATGATTCAAGTCGGTTCGCTGGATTTTAAAATTGCTGTCGCAGTATGCGTTGCCATTGTTTCGGAAAACGG